>CALGGP010000344.1 GCA_937915885.1 uncultured Selenomonadales bacterium
GGTGGGTGGGCGGGGAAAAAATTTTTTTCCGTCGCTCCGAAAACCAACGGGCGGGAGAAACTACCATAAAAATTTTTGTTGTCGCAAATGAATGTTCATCAAAATCGCGATCGCCATGATGTTTGTCGTCAACGAGCTCACTCCGTAGCTCATCAGCGGCAACGGTATCCCCGTCACCGGCATTATCCCCGTCGTCATTCCCACGTTCACCAGCACATGAAACGCCAACATCGATGTGATCCCCACCGCCAACAGCCGCCCGAACATGTCAACCGCCTCGCGCGCAATTTGTATCCCGCGCCATAAAACGATCAGATATAAAATCAACAGGACGACCGCGCCCACGAAGCCCAATTCCTCTCCGACCACCGCGAAAATAAAATCCGTGTGATTCTCCGGCAGGAAATTTAATTGGCTCTGCGTGCCCTCGAACAGCCCCTTGCCAAACAGCATGCCCGAGCCGATCGCGATCTTCGATTGAATGATGTGATAGCCCGAGCCGAGCGGGTCGACGTTCGGATCGAGAAAAACCATGATGCGCATTTTTTGATAGTCTTTCATGAAATGCCACAGCACCGGCGTCGACGCCAGCCCCGCCAAAAATATTCCGACCAACAATCGAATGCGAATGCCGCTGACGAAAATCATTCCGAAAAAGATCGCCATAAAAACCAGCGATGTCCCCAAGTCCGGCTGCTTCAACACGAGCAGGAACGGCACGCCCACGTAGACCGCAATCGGCAATAAATCATGCAACGAGTTTAGTCGCCCGACGCGATCCTCCAGCACCGACGCAAGACATATGATCATGATTAGTTTCGAGAACTCCGACGGTTGCAGGCTGATCGGTCCCAATTGAATCCAGCGTTGAGCTCCCAACGCCGCTTGCCCGAACAGCATCACCGCCAGCAACATTACGAGATTGAAAATGTAAAGCTGATTGCCGTACTGTTGCAGCCCCCGATAGTCGAAGTTCATAAAAAAGATCGCCAGCATAATATTGATGAACGCAAACAGCCCCTGCCGTTGCACGAACCAAAAGCGCTCCTCGCTCGGCGTGTTGACGTGCGTTGCGCTGCTGATGATCACGATGCTGTATATGACGATCGCCAGCGCCGCTATCAGCAACTCGAAATCAATCTTGCGAAACAGCCGCTTATTGTCCGGCGATAGAAAAGCCACTCCAAAATCACTCCGATCAAAATTATTGCGCCGTATTATAGCACGAAGGATTTTTTGATATCAAGCGGCGCCGCCGATCCCGCAATTGACTTTTTCGATCGCGACTGATACAATGCGCCCGATGTTTACTCGGATTAATGAGCGCGGATTTATTTTTGCGGAGTTGGCGATCGGGCTGCCGCTGATCATTTTAATGTTGTGGTCGATGGGGCATCTGTTCGTCGGCACTTGGACGACGTGTCGAAATTTGATCGCCGACCTCACTCTGCAGATGGAAGTGCGCGACGCCATGAGCCGCATCGTCGACGACATGCGCTCCGCGCGGAAGTTGTCTTGGGACGGCACTTTGACGATAAACAGTTATTTTGACGGCAACGATGAGATTTTAGAGGACGATACAAAGGTTGTCGCCCGTCGACCGATTTTTTACACTCGCGATTGGGAGATTGATGACGACGGCAAAAATCGGATTCATCTTTATCGAAAACGACAAAAATTCGCCGCCAATGATCAGCCGCTCACCGGACAGGATATGCTGTCGAAAACGCACGTGATGCAGTTCAGTTGCGTCGAAGAAAAACCGCGTTTGTGGCGCATCACGCTCAAGGCGCGCAGTGATGTCAGCGGGCATGAATTTATGATCAAGACGGCGGTGTATGCGGAGGGCGCGGATCGATGAACGAGCGTGGCGTTGCGTCGTTGACGGCGATTTTGATCCTGATGACGCTCTCGTATTTGATCCGAGGGACGATCATCAGCGCGCAAAATTACGCCGACATGAGCCGCAATTTCGAGCTCGAGAATCGCCTGCAACTTGCCGCCGAGTCCGCTTTCGAGGTCGAGTGCAACAAACTATGCAATGATGAAACTATCGAATACATTCCGCCGAGCGATATCGCCGTGACCGTCAAAGTCGATAAAAACGGCGCCGTGTTTGACGGAGAACCCGCCGTAAAAATTTTGGCGGTCGCGAAGAAAAATAATTACTTCGGCGGCGGCATCAGCGCTTACCGCTCCGTCTGCGGCTTTTTGATTGAAGAGGACGGCAAATATAAATTCAAGGGCTTTCTGCACTCCACCATATGATTAGAGATTTTTTCAAGCATCGAATCAAAGAAGTCGTCGGCGCGTATTGCGACGGTAAAAAAATTTTCGTCGTCGACCTGCGCCTGCAAAAATCCGAGCCCGACGTCGCTCAAATCGTCGAGAACGATGAAATTGTCGACGTCGAGTATGTCTTTGAAGCCGCTCGACCGATAGATCGTTGGACGGTCGTCGATGCCGATCAATCCGCCGTCGAGGCGCCAGATGCCGACGATCTCATGCTCCGCGCGGAGGCGATTGCCGAAAAAATTTCCGTGGTGTGCTCGACGCATGGCTGGTCGACGGCGGTCACGACGTTTTGTCTCAACGGTTCGGACGCGGTGATCGAGCTTGACGATCTCTCGAATGTGCCGCCGACGGAAATTGACGGCGCCGTGCGATATCGTGTCGCGGCGGCGGGCAACTTCGACATCGACAATTTTCTCGCCGCGTATGTCGCGCTCGACGGTCGGACGTGGATGGAAGGCATTGAAAAAAAATCCGCGCAAATTTGGATTGACGCGTTCCGAAAAAATGATCTCGGCTTGACGGTGTTGACGGCACAACCCGACGGTTTTGATGTGGTCGACGAGATTAATCTCAACGGGATTGAATTGTCGGAGGGGCTATCGAAGGCACTCTTTGCGGCTCGAGTTGCGGCACTGCAAACGGCGCCGAATTTCCTCGCCGACGATCTCAAGCGGATCAACGGTTGGGATTTCAGAAAGTTCGCCGCCGCCGTCGCCGCGATCACTCTGATCGGGCTGTCGACGATGTTCGGGCTGGATCGGTGGCAGTACACTCGAGCATCGGAGGCGCTCACCGTCGAAAAAAATGCGCTTGACGGTCTCGAGCGGGATCGTCGAATGATGATGTTCATCGAGCGGGAGCGGGAGGAACTCGACGGGCGCCGGCGATTGTTGGCGGCGCTGTCGAAGGAAACGTTCCCGTGGCGGAGCGTGCTGATACACTTCGGCGCGTTTCACGTCAAGGGAGTGTGGCTCAACGAGATCGGCAGCGCGGAGGATCAAGCGGTCGAGCTTCAATGCGAGGCGGTGAGTTACGAGGCGATGAGCGAATTTATCAAGGCGCTGGAGGCGGATGAATTTTTCCGTCACGAGCCGCAAATAAAAAATTCGAGCGCGGCGCGCGACGGCTCAACCGTAAAATTCACCGTCCGCCTCCCCATGCTTTGAGCTCGTCGGGTTTTGAAGGGGCGCCGTCGACGCTCCCGCCCACCAACGACAGCGCCCAACAGAGGAAGTACTGCCCACCCGCGTCGGCGGCGCCCCCTTTTTCATCGAATGTAGCGCTCAACGAAGGACGACAGCCCGTGCGTCGGCAGCGCACGCCCACATCGGCAGCATTCGCCCGCGTCGGCGGCACCGATCTTTTCATCGACTGCGGCGCCCAACGAAGGACGACAGCCCGTGCGTCGGCAGCGCACGCCCACATCGGCAGCATTCGCCCGCGTCGGCGGCACCGA
>CALGGP010000345.1 GCA_937915885.1 uncultured Selenomonadales bacterium
CACCCACCCTTGAAAAAATTTTTTTCAAAATAAAGGGCGCTGCCCTTCGATCGTTCGGGATCCTCGCTAACTGTCGCCCCGCGCGAGTGTTGGGCGCCGTCATCGATGGGCGGGCGCGTTGGCAGCGTCCCTTAAATCGTCGCCCCGCGCGGATGGGATCAAATTTTAAATGAGAGGCTCATTATGGATTGGACTGATATAATCGGGCACGCCGACATCACGCGTCGCCTTCGAGCGAACATCGCCGGCGGCTCCTTTCCTCACGCCGTGATATTTTCCGGCGCGCGCGGCATCGGTAAATTTTCTGTCGCCGAATTGACGGCGGCATCGTTGCTGTGCAATTCTCCGACGGAGGCTCCCTGCGGTCGATGCGCCTCCTGTCGAGCGATCCGCGCGGGCAATCACCCCGATCTTTTTCGGATCGCGCCCGATACGTCGTCGAAAAACCCGACAATCAAGATCGCCCAAATTCGAGAGATGTTGAGCGGGATCGCGCTCGAGCCGATGATCTCCGATCTCCGCGTGATACTCATCGACGACGCGCATACGATGAACAATATCTCGCAAAACTCGATCCTCAAAACGATCGAAGAGCCCGTCGGACGGTCGGCGTTTATCCTCGTGACTGATCGGCGCTCGGATTTATTGATCACGCTCCGCTCGAGATGCATCACGCTCAACTTCGATCGATTGACGGTCGAGGAAGTTGCGCGCGGGCTGAAGGCGCGTGGGCTCGACGAATCGATCGCGGCGCTTGCCGACGGCAGTCTCGGGCGCGCGATCAAATTGTCGGAGGAAGGCGGCTTGGAAATGCGTCGCAACGTGCTCGACGTGCTGAACCGCCTCGAGCGAATGACGGTCGAAGACGTATTTGTGCTGACGGAGGAACTGTCGAAAAATCCGCGCGGAACCGTATCGGATTGGTTGACGTGCCTCGAAAAATTTTTGCGCGACGCGCTGTTATCGGACGTGGGCGCGCGACTGTATAATGAGGACGTGCGGGCGGAATTATCGGAGCGGCGACGGACATTGGGCGAGCGCCGAATATTTGAGATGTTCGATCGGGCATTGGAGGCGCAACGGCGGTCGGCGACGAACGCGGATTTGCGGCTGATTTGCGACGCGCTGATGTTGCGAATGATAAGGAGTGTTTGAATGCAGACGGCAATCGGAGTGCGATTCAAAAAGGCGGGGAAGATAGAATATTATCGCCCGGGCGTGGCGAGCGTGCAGAAGGGCGATTGGGTGATAGCGGAGACGATGCGCGGGCTCGAGTGCGGAGAGATCGTTGTCGGACCGAGCGAAATCGTATCGAAGGAAATACAATTGCGTTGCATCAGACGTCGGGCAACGCCGAACGATCTGATCAAACATGCGGACAATCGCAAGCGCGAGAAGGAAGCGTTTACGGTCTGCAAGCAAAAGATAGCGGAGCGGAACCTGCCGATGAAACTGATCGGCGTGGAGTTCACCTTCGACGTCAACAAAATTATATTTTCATTCACGTCTGAAGGGCGCGTCGACTTTCGAGATTTGGTACGGGATTTGGCGTATGTGTTCAAGACGCGGATCGAATTGCGGCAGGTGGGAGTGCGAGACGAGACAAAATTGATGGGCGGGATCGGCAATTGCGGACGCCCGCTGTGCTGTGCAAGTTTCTTGGGAGATTTCGTGGCGGTGTCGATCCGAATGGCGAAGGAGCAAAATCTTTCGCTCAATCCTGCAAAAATTTCGGGGTGTTGCGGGCGGCTGATGTGTTGTCTGCAGTACGAGGACGAAAATTATCACGGGAAATGCGATTTTTGCCGACGCGATACGACGATCAATAATTTGAATGCGGAGGACGATCAAACGGCGGCGGAGAAGCTCGAGGAGTTGGAGATCGAGGAGGAGAAGCTCGACGGCGTTGACGCCAATGCTCCGAAGATTGAGACCAAGCCGATCGAAAGAAGAAGCGGCGATGGTCGACGGAATTTCGGCGGACGAAGTTTCGATCGCGGCGATCGTGGTGAGCGCGGGGATCGACGCGGATCGCGTAATCCGCGCCCGAGCGTCCGAACAATACCGTCGAAGCCGCAACCGACGGAGCCGCCGCCGATCGATCAAAACAAAAAACCGCCGCAAAAAAATAAGCCGCGTCCGAAAAAATCTGCGTATCAGCGCGACAAAAACTTTCACTCCCGCCGTCCGAACGTCGACGACGCATAAAAATAACGGGCGCCTCCTTCCGAAGGTGCCCGCCTTTTTTTATTTCAATTATATATTATTCCTGACGTCCGCCCTGATAGTTGAGCGTGTTGGCGGTGCGATCCAATTTCCATTGCGACCCGTCTTTGATTTGAAAGACGACGTCGGCGCCGGACTTGACATCGAGCGAACCGCCGTCCGCAAAGTTCAGTTTGATGTGCTCGGAGTCGTACTCAAGCGGCTTGCCTTCGCTGAAGTCAAACTCCTCGAGACCGATGTTGAGCAGGTTGACGACCTCATTGTCTTTCGCGCCGTCAATAATGTCGGTGCCGTCGCCGTCGAGATAGAAGTACTGCGACATGCCGACGCCCGCATAGAGAGTGTCGTCGCCGCCGTTGCCGCCCCAGAGGCTGTTCGTCCCGCGACCCGCTTGGATCACGTTATCCTCGTAGAAGCCGCCGACGAGCGTTGCGCCCTCGTAGAAGCCGCTCGCGTCGAGCACTTTGATATCTTCGTAGGTGCCGAACTCTTCAAAGCCGTCGAAGCCGCCGAGATTCATCCAAATATTGACGTCGCCGACGAGATCGCCGACCTCAACGCTTGCGTTATCGCTGAGACCGATGTAGTGATTGACGAAGCGCTGATACTCGAGCTCGTTGCCGATCGCCGCCACGTCACCGTTGATCTGCAGAATTTTATCGGCGCCGTCAACAATCGTCAACTGATCGCTGCTGTCGTAAGAAACGCGGAGGTTGTCGCCGACAACGCGGAACTCGACAGGATTGCCGGTCTCTGCGGTATCAATCATGAGAACGTCCGCGACCGCCGCATTGTTTTCGGTGCGCTCTTGGAAACCGTAGATGGTATCTTTGCCGTCGCCGACGCCGAAAACGAACGTCGCCGCGCCGAATTTGTCATTGCCGCCGTCGCTGATGAGCACGTCGCGCCCCGCAGCGCCGTAGAGAGTGCTGTTACCAAGACCGGCGTAGAGAGTCTCAGCCGCCGACGAGCCGGTAGCAACGAAATCGCCTTCGCCGCCGCGCACCGCCACGACGCTGTCAAACGCGGTGCCGCCCGCCGCAACGACATCAGCCACGCTGACGTCCGAATCGCGACCGAGCTCGACGGTGAGATTGCGAGACGATCCCGAGAAGTCGACCGCCGCGCCCTTGCCGGTGCCGATGTAGGCATCAGCCCAGTACTCGTCGTCGTCGGTGACGGGCACGGTGGAGTTGGCGGCGATGTAGGTCGTGCGCACGACCGTCGTCGAGGAATCGTCATTGACGATCTCGTAAGTTGTAGTATAGAATCCATCGCCCTCCAGCGCCGCAAGTTTCTGCATGTTCTCCATACCTGTTTCTACCCCTTCCGGTATCAATTTATTTGAAATGGTTTTATCAGAACTCGTCCTCGATGTAATCGGGATCGATTGTCTTATCTATGACTTCCAAATCGCGGTACCTCGGCATGCCCGTCCCTGCGGGGATCAGCTTGCCGATGATGACGTTTTCTTTCAACCCGATCAGCGGATCGACTTTACCTTTGATCGCCGCGTCCGTCAACACGCGCGTCGTCTCTTGGAACGATGCCGCGCTCAGGAATGAATCCGTCGCCAGCGACGCCTTTGTGATCCCGAGCAGGATCGGCTTTGCAACCGCCGGTTCGCCGCCCTCTTCGATCACTTTCGTATTCGCCGCCTCGAACGCGTTGATGTCGATGTACTCGCCCGGCAGAAAATCTGTCGCGCCGGACTCTTCGATCTTCACCTTATGCAACATCTGTCGTACCATCACTTCGATGTGCTTGTCGTTGATCTCGACGCCCTGCGACTTATAAACTTTCTGCACCTCATAGACGAGATATCGTTGCGTCTCCTTCAGCCCGCACACCCGCAAGATGTCGTGTGGATTGATCGCGCCTTCGGTGAGCTTGTCGCCGAGCTTGACGGTGTCGCCCTCCGCGACCGCGATCCGCGCGCCGTACGGCACCAGATACTCCCGCGCTTGACCTTCCTCCGGCGCAATGAATATCTGATTCATTCCGTTTTTGCCCTTGTCGTCAAGATGAATGACGCCTTCGATCTCCGCAATCAGCGCGTTGTGCTTGGGCTTGCGCGCCTCGAAAAGTTCTTCAACGCGCGGTAAACCTTGAGTGATGTCCTCGCCCGCGACGCCGCCCGTGTGGAACGTCCGCATCGTCAACTGCGTGCCGGGCTCGCCGATCGATTGAGCCGCGATTATGCCGACCGCTTCACCGACTTCGACCTCCGATTGATTTGCCAGATCGCGCCCGTAGCACTTGATACACACTCCGAATTGCGATTTGCACGTCAACACGCTTCGGATCGAAACTTTGTCTCTGACCTTTGCGATCTTCGACGCCAGCTCCGCATCGACGGGATCATTGAGCGACGCAATCTTTTCGCCGGTGTTCGGATCAATTATATCCTCCGCGAGCACGCGCCCAACAATCCGATCCTCGAGCGACTCGATCACGCCCGAGCCCTCCTTGATCGCCTCGACCTCGATCCCGCGCACGTTGTTGTTTCTAACGTAGACTTCGCGGGCGTCGCTTTCGAGCAACATCTCAACCTTTTCTTCGGTGAGAATGTCGCCGGCGTCAAGAATGTAATCGCCCTCCGAGTTGACCACATCGCGCGTTATCTCCTTGCCGAGCATCTCATGGAAGATCGCCGCGCGGAGTTTTTGCCGTTCGTCCTCATCAGTCGTACCGAGTTTGATCATCTCCTTTATCATGACATGCCCCGCGCCGGTTTGCGAATGGAGCGAAGTGCCGCGAATCATGAGACTTGAGATTGCGCGTTCGCCGATTTTCGTCAGCGACTCCTCGTTGAGGATCGAATCGCGTTTGACGAGCAGTTCACCCGTTTCGGGATCAACAATATCGGCGGCGAGCACCCGTCCGACGAGCATGTCATTGAGAATCTCGAGAGCGTCAAGGGTATCTTCCGCCAACTTCGCGCGGGCGAGCAACAGGTTGATCACCGACACATCGCAATCGTCCTCTCGAACGATCACGTCTTGCGCGACGTCGACGAGGCGGCGGGTGAGATAACCCGAGTCCGCCGTCCGAAGTGCCGTATCCGCCAATCCCTTGCGCGCGCCGTGCGAGCTGATGAAGTAGTCGGAGACCGACAGTCCCTCACGGAAATTTGCAGTGATCGGCAGGTCGATGATTTTGCCGGACGGATCGGCCATCAATCCGCGCATGCCGGCGAGCTGGCGCATCTGCTGTTTATTACCGCGCGCGCCGGAGTCCGCCATCATGAAGATCGGATTGAACGGATCCATATTCGCCATCATCGCGTCGGCAACGTCTTCGGTTGCGGCGTTCCAAAGGTCGACGACTTTTTTATAGCGCTCCTGTTCGGTGATGAGACCGCGCGTATATTGCCGCTCGACCTTATTGACTTTCTCCTTTGTCGTCTCGATGATGTTCTTCTTCTGCGGAGGCACGATAACATCGGAAATGGCGACAGTCATGCCCGCAATACAGGCGTAATGATACCCCATATTCTTAACATTGTCAATAACTTCGGCGGTTACGGTGGCGCCGAAACGGTTGAAGCAGGCGGCGACCAGCTTGCCGAGCTCCTTCTTATTCATGAGGATGCCGAGGCTCCATTCGCCGTTTGCGTCCTTTCGATAATAGCGGAGTTCGGACGGAAGAATCTCGTTGAAAATCATTCGACCGACGGAAGTATTGACGAGGACGTAGCCGTTATTTTTTTTGGCGTCCTCACGAGTGGTGTCGCCGGCGATTTTGGGAAGTTCGTCGGCGTGGACGCGCACTTTGATCGGTGTTTGAAGTTCGAGTTCGCCCTGTTTGTAAGCGAAGATCGCCTCCGCAATGCCGGTGACGATTTTGCCCTTGCCGCGACCTTCGGGCTTGAGGATCGTCAAATAATAAGTGCCGAGCACCATGTCTTGCGTCGGGACGATGATGGGTTTGCCGTCCTTCGGCGCGAGAATGTGATTGGCGGCGAGCATCAGCACGCGCGCTTCGGCTTGCGCTTCGGAGCTTAACGGCAGATGGATTGCCATTTGATCTCCGTCGAAGTCGGCGTTATAAGCCGTGCACGCCAACGGGTGGAGTTTCAATGCGCGCCCTTCCGTCAAGACCGGCTCGAATGCTTGAATGCCCAAGCGATGGAGCGTCGGCGCGCGGTTGAGCAGCACGGGGTGTTCTTTGATGACTTCCTCGAGCACGTCCCACACTTCGGTTTGCCCGCGCTCGACTTGTTTTTTGGCGAGTTTTATGTTTTGAGCGATCTTATCGGACACGAGTTTTTTCATGACGAACGGCTTGAAAAGTTCCAATGCCATTTCTTTTGGCAGACCGCATTGATGCAATTTGAGTTCGGGTCCGACGACGATAACGGAGCGCCCCGAGTAGTCGACGCGTTTGCCGAGCAGATTTTGACGGAAGCGCCCTTGCTTGCCTTTCAACATGTCGGATAACGATTTCAACGCGCGATTGCCGGGACCGGTGACGGGGCGTCCGCGTCGACCGTTGTCGATCAGCGCATCGACCGCCTCTTGGAGCATGCGTTTTTCATTGCGGACAATGATATCGGGCGCGCCGAGATCGAGCAGTCGTTTCAATCGATTATTACGGTTGATCACTCGACGATAAAGATCGTTGAGATCGCTCGTCGCGAAACGTCCGCCGTCGAGCTGAACCATCGGACGCAACTCGGGCGGGATCACGGGGATCACGTTGAGGATCATCCACGCGGGATTGTTGCCGGATTTTCTGAACGCCTCGACGACTTCCAAGCGGCGGATCGCTCGAATTTTTTTCTGACCCGTCGTGTTGTGCAGCTCCGCGCGGAGTTCCTGACTCATTTTATCGAGATCAAGTTCCTGCAGCAGACGCTGAATCGCCTCTGCTCCCATTTCCGCGCGGAACGTATTGCCGTACTGTTCTCGAGCCGCGCGATATTCATTTTCCATCAGCAGTTGCTTTTTGTTGAGTCCGCTCTTGCCGGGGTCGGTGACGATGTAAGAGGCGAAGTACAAAACTTTTTCCAAAATGCGCGGCGACAGATCGAGTATCAAGCCCATGCGCGACGGGATGCCCTTGAAATACCAGATGTGCGATACGGGCGCGGCGAGCTCGATATGCCCCATGCGTTCGCGACGAACCTTGGCTCGAGTGACTTCGACGCCGCAACGTTCGCAGATTTTGCCCTTGAATCGAATGCGTTTGTACTTGCCGCAGTGGCACTCCCAATCGCGCGTCGGACCGAAAATGCGTTCGCAAAACAGACCGTCGCGCTCGGGCTTGAGCGTGCGATAATTGATGGTCTCGGGCTTTTTGACTTCGCCGTGCGACCACGCGCGAATCTGATCCGGCGACGCCAGCCCGATCCTCATCGAATCAAAAACATTGACATCCAACATTTAATGCAATCACTCCGTTCAAAGCTCCGTCACGAAAAATTTATTTCTCCCGCCCCAATTTTTTTCGGGGTGACGATGATGGGGCGCCGCCGACGCCCCCACCCCCGAACGGCAGCGCCCAACCGAGGAAGGCATGCCCACCCCGCGTCGGCGGCGCTCTGCCTTTTGCCGTCGCTCGAGTCCTGCGGGGCGTTATGGGCAGTCGCCCTTAAGCGCGCCTCTTTTTGAGCCCGCCCGTCGGTGGACAGCGCTTTGCGAGTGAGCGCCGTCGTCGCGAAGTGAGAGCCGCCCACTAAGTTGTGCGCCTTTCGAGCGAGAGTCGGGCGCTGCCGTCGCGAGGGTGGAAGCCGCCTGCTCATTGCGCGTCTTTTGAGCGGTAGTCGGGCGCCGTCGTCGCGGGAGTGGGAACCGCCGCTAAGTTGCGCGTCTTTCGAGCGGGAGTCGGGCGCCGCCATCGCGGGGGTGGGTACCTCTGTCCTCATTTGGGCGCCGCATTCGGGGGTGGGCGCGACGGCGGCGTCCTTTTATCCGTCACTCCGAGCCTCGACAACGAAGTTGCCAAGGGCAGTTGGCGGGATAAAATTCCGCGCGGACGTCTTTTTTATTTGACAGTGATTATCTTTGATGCTATTATTTGTTAGCAATGAATATCATTACGGGGGCGATGCATCATGACTTTGCAAGACGGTCAGCCCGGCGCGATCGTTCGTATAGATTCCGTCGGCGACTCTAAACTTAAAAATCGTTTAATGACTATGGGACTTATCCCCGGCACTCGCGTTGAGGTTCTCCGCGCGGCGCCTCTCGGCGATCCGATCGCAATCCGTCTGCGCTCGTATAACCTTGCGCTTCGCCGCGACGACGCCGCTCAAATTAACGTTTCTGTCATCAATTGATCGAAGGGAGTGATTCTCTTGACTGCATTGTCCGTTGCCCTCACCGGCAACCCCAACACCGGCAAGTCGACCATCTTCAACGAACTCACCGGCGCGCATCAGAAGATCGGCAATTGGCCCGGCGTCACCGTCGATAAAAAGGTCGGCACCATCGAATATAAGGGACGCACGATCTCCGTCGTCGATCTGCCCGGCACCTATTCTATCAACGCGCACTCGCAAGAAGAGCTCGTCGTCAGTGATTATTTTCGGGACAATAAGCCTGATATCGTCGTCAACATCGTCGACGCGTCCAACATCGCGCGCAATCTCTTCTTGACGATCCAATTGATGGAAAATGGAATCCCGCTCATCATCAATCTTAATATGATGGACGAGGCGGAGCGTCACGGCGTCGTGATCGACAAACAAAAATTGGAAGCCGCCTTCGGCATGCCCGTCACCGAGACCGTCGGACGCAGCAGTAAAAGTACCAAGAAACTGCTCGACGTGTTCACTTCAACGGTGATGTCGAGCTATCACCCGAGCGAAATGATCGAACTGCACATTGCCAAGGTCGAGCGGCTCAAGAGCAGCGGCTTGTCGGCTGATAAGATCGAGGAAGAAATAATCGCCGCGCGATATGATCTCATCGATCAGATTATGGCGTCGGCGGTCACGACAAAAAATGTCGGCGCGACCTTCACCGATAAACTTGATCGGTGGCTTGCAAACGGCGTGACATCGCTCGTGATCATGGTGGCGCTGTTCTACCTGCTGTTTCAGTTTACGTTTAATTGGGTGGGGCAGCCGCTTGCCGATCTGCTCGGAGATTTCTTGACTGAGGACTTCGCGGGTTGGGCGGCGGAGGCAATGGCGGCGGCGGGCGTCGCAGAGTGGATGCAATCCCTTGTGTCCGACGGAATCATCGCGGGCGTCGGTTCGGTGCTCTCGTTCGTCCCGCTGATCTTCACATTATTTTTCTGCCTGAGCTTCCTCGACGGTACGGGCTATATGGCGCGCGTCGCCTTCGTCATGGATCCGATCATGCGCCGCGCGGGCTTGACGGGTAAAGGCATTATGCCGCTGATCATGGGCTTCGGTTGCGGCGTGCCGGCGATTATGGGCGCGCGGGCTCTCGACACCAACAAGGACAGAATGATATCGATTTTGATCACGCCGTTCCTGACGTGCAACGCGAAGGTTCCGATCATGGCGCTGTTCGCGGTAATGTTTTTCCCCGAGCAGGCGGCAAATATCGTCTTCGCAATGTATTTCATCGGGTTGGCGGTCGCGATCACTGCCGCAAAAATTCTCGGCTCGACCGTTTTCAAGCATGAGCAATCGTCATTCCTGCTCGAGCTGCCTCCGTATCGCATGCCCGACATGAAAACCGTTTTGCTCGAGACGTGGGACAAAGGCAAGGGCTATCTGATCAAAGCGGGCACGATCATTTTTGCAATGTCGGTAATGATTTGGTTCTTGTCGAGCTTCAACTCCGACGGCATGACTGACGAGATGAGCGACAGTTATCTCGCCTCGATCGGAAGCGCGGCGTCTCATCTGTTCGTCCTTCAGGGCTTCGACACGTGGGAAGCTGGCGCGGCGGTCGTGACGGGCGTGATGGCAAAAGAGGCGGTCGTTTCGACGATGGGCATTCTCTACGGCGTCGATGACATTTCGACGGAAGCTGAGGACGCGGAGGATTCGGCGTCGGTATTGCTGAGCACGACCATGGCGACGAGCTTCACTCCGGCGGCGGCGCTGGCGTTCATGGTGTTCACTCAACTGTATTCGCCCTGCGTGACGGCGCTCGGCACGATTAAGAAGGAAACGCAATCGTGGAAGTGGATGTTCTTCGCTTTCGCCTACACGTGCGCGGTGGCGTGGGTCGCGTCTCTGATTGTCTATCAGATTGCGCGGCTGGTGCTGTGATTGGAGATGGTCTCAATGTTAGCGACAATTATATTGGGGATTGGAATTGCGATCGGCTTCGGCTTCGGGCTTCGGACGATCTACAATAATTTTTTCAAGGGCGAGACGGCGTGCTGCAGTGAAAATTGCGGAGGGCATTGCGCCTGCTGCCACTCCCATAAAGATTGCTCCGCGCGGAGCTGAAAAAAATTTTTTCGTCGTCGACTTATCGGCGGCGTTTTTTTTATCGATTTATGATGTAGTGTATTTTTTTTCGACGAGGAAAGGATTGATGCAATATGGCTTACTTCCACTATTCGGGCGACAACCGAACAATCATCTCCGGCTCCGCAGAGGACGATAACTTCTACAACTTGTCGTCGAGCGTGACGATCAACGCCGGAGCAGGCAACGACTTCATCAGCAATTCAAACACCGGAAGCTCGACCTCGATTAACGGCGACGACGGCGACGATAAAATTGAAAGCGGCGGAAAATATTCCACTCTTAACGGCAACGCGGGCAATGATACCATCAAAAATTGGGGCGAAAGCGCGGACATGTACGGCGGCGACGGCAACGATATTCTCATAAATTCCACCCGCTACGTGAGAATGTACGGCGACGCCGGCAATGACAGTCTTACAAATGAAAACGGCTCGCCATGGGTGACGCTCGACGGCGGCGACGGCGACGACTCCATCAGCAACAATTCAACCGTGGTTGCGATCTACGGCGGCGAGGGTAATGATTACATCGTCAACAACAGCGCTAAGGTCACCATCAACGGCGAAGGCGGCAACGATGTGATACACAGCGGCGCTTGGGAGATAAAGGTCGACGGCGGCGACGGCAACGACACAATACATGCTTCGGCCCAATCAACGATCAATGGCGGCGACGGCGACGATTATATCTACGGCGCTTTTTCTGCGCTGCTTGCCGGAAACAAAGGCAATGACGCAATCAACATCGTCGAAAGACTTCAGACGGTACGATACGCCGACGGCGACGGCGACGATACCATTTACGGCTTCAAAGAAAAATTGGCGTCCTATTACGATTACCCGAACGTGTTGCAAATTACCGAAGGCTCCGTCAGCAGCGTCTCGTCGATCGGCTCCGACGCAATTCTCAAGGTCGGTGACGGCTCCATTCGTTTGAAAAACGTAGCGGGTCGAACGTTTAAATTCGTCGACGCCGAAGGCAACGCGGTCGATACCGTCATCGGCAGCGTGATCACCGTCAAAGGCTCGCTCGCCAATAAAGAAAGCGACGTGATGCTTCGCCTCGACGGAGATGATATTGTCACTCTCAACGGCGCACGACAGATCATCGACGTCGGCGAAGGAAAAAATACCATCGTCGGCTACGATGAGGACGATACCATTCGCCTCGACGGTTGGTGGCGCGGTTATCGTTCCGGCTCCGGCTCGGACAATCAGGTCTCCGTCAACGGCAGTGATGTGATCGTCGGCGGCGATGAGAACTCGCTCGTCATCAAGGGCGCCGCCAAGAAAAAAATCAAGCTCATCAACACCGACGAGAATATTCTCTACGTGACACCCTCGGGAGCGACTGTCAACGCCGACAGCTCCATCAATACCATCGTCGGCACCGTCGGCAATGTGCTCATCGACATTAAAAATAAGGATGTGACTGTCCGCAATTACGCCGACAAGGTCACCGTCCGCGCGGAGGGCAGCCGTAACAATATTGAAAACTCCGGCTCGAATGTTTCAGTCAAGACCGGCGCGGGCGATGATTATATCGGCATGAACGCGGAGGACGGCATCAACAACATCACGGTCGACGCGGGCGACGGCGATAATTCCATCGAAATCAGCGCCGGGAAATGGTTTGAGGGCGACTCTGTATCGAACGGCGAAAATTTCAGTCTCAAGAGCGGCGCGGGCAATGATCGTATAGTTCTCTACAATACCGATAAAGCGAAGCTCAACGTCGGCGGCGGCAACGATACGATTGAAATCAGCCAAGTCGGGCGGAGCACGATTGATGCCGGCGACGGCGACAATATAATTTCAATCTATCAATACGGTTACGAGACGACGGATTTAAAAATCATGAGCGGCGCGGGCGTTGATTCGATTCATGGAGTCGGATTGATCGGAGTGAGTGTCAACGCGGGCGCGGGCAATGACACCATCGAAATCGACGGAGAAGAGAGTCGGAATTTCACTCTGAACGGCGGCGCGGACGACGACACGATCCGTTTTGACAACGAACGCAGTGGAGATAAAGTTAATGCGGCGTTGCTCGGCGGCGACGGCAACGATTCAATCTCCAACACCGGCTCGAGTGTGACGATCGACGGCGGCTCGGGCGACGATACCATTGAAAACGACGGCTCCAATGTGACGATCCTCGGGGGCGCAGGTAATGATTCGATCGTCGGTACTCGCTACAGAAGCGGTGCATATATTTTTATTGACGGCGGCGACGGCAACGACACCATCGGGGGCGGCTCTTTTGGGACGGTAAACGGCGGCAAGGGCAATGATTTAATGAGCGGCGCTTTATTCTATCGTTACGCCTCCGGCGACGGCGACGACACCATTGAAGATTATTCCAACAGTTGGATTCTCAACCTTACGAGCGGCTCGGTCTCCGGCATCACGGCTGAAGACGACGGATTTAAAATCAAAATCGGCTCGGGCTCGATTCGCGTCTCGAATTTCGATGAAGGCAGCTATAATTATCGTTTGCCTCTCGTCGTCATGGATTCAAAGAATAATTTTTCGGCTTGGCAACACAACGATGACGGCACCTTCGCTCAGATTGCCGCCGGTACTTCGATGCAAATCGGAGATAACTACTACAACTTCAAATCAAAAACGACTGTCGATGCCGGTGATGTCGAGGGCGTCAGCAATTACGGCTCCAACGTCAAGATCAATGCCGGTGATGCTTACGTCAACAATTACGGCTCTAACGTCACCGTCGACTCGACGCACGAGGTAATGAACTTCCTCGGCTCGAATGTGGTGCTCAATAGCGATGGTTATGTTTACAATTACGGCTCGGTCGCCACGATCAACAGCTCGAGCGTTGACAACTACGGCGACAAAGTTTTGATCAACGCCACGACTGCAAGCAGCGGCGACGATTTCTTACACGTTTATAACAGCGGATCGAACGTCACCATTAACGCGATTGACGAAGGCATTTTCGATGAGTATAGCTCCAACATCAACAACAGCGGCAATAAAGTTTTGATCAATGCCACGCTCGCGGGCACGGGTGAGATGTCGTCAATCAGCAACGGCGGCTCGGACGTGACGATCAGAAGCAGTTCGCTCGACAACGTCATCGGCAACGCCGGTCGGAACGTGAGCATTGACGCGGGCGCGGGCGACGATTCGATCGACAACTCGGGCGCGTCCGTCCTCATCGACGCGGGGGTCGGCAACGATTCAATTCGCAGTACTTCCGACGGCGAAGACGTGACAATTATTGCGGGCGCGGGCAATGACACCATCCGCAATTACTCGCACAGAGCAAGCCTCGTCGGCGGCGCGGGCAATGATGTGATCAGAGACGGCGGTTATTATACGACGATCAATGCGGGCGCGGGCAACGATATCCTTTCGCTTGACGGCGGCGCAGTCATTCAATACAAAAACGGCGACGGCAATGATACCGTTTATGACTACTACTACGAAGGCGATCGCATTCTGCTTGACGGCGCTTATTCAACCGTGCTCGGTAAAGAAGTTCGAGAGGACGTTGAAGGCGACGAGGCTTATGATGTGATCGTTAAGGTCGGGAGCGGCTCGATCACATTCGTTGCCGCGTCCAATCAGACGCTCAACATCACGGGCGGGACGCTCACCGGCGGAGGCGGCTCGACTTCGGGCGGCGGCGACGACACCGTTCCCTCGGGCATCACTTACGACGCGAAGAAAAAACCGGCGGTGATCACCGTCACCGACTACAGCGGCACGGTCGACGCAAACGATTACTCCGAAAAAGTCACGACGATCGACGCGTCGAAGTCGAGCACAGAGCTCGTGCTCAAGGCGAATGACAAGAAGGGCACCGTCATAAACGCGGGCGACGGCGATTCGACTTTGATCGGCGGGGCGAAGGACGATAAATTCTACGGCGGCGAAGGTGTCAATGTGTTTGCTTACAGCGTCGGCGGCGGTAAAGATGCCGTCTACAATTACGAGGCGCAAGACATTGTGTCGATCGACGGCGCTACTTTCGATCAAATGAAGTTCGTCGACGCAAAAGAGGTCGTGAAGATCACCTTCGACGGCAGTAAATCTCAACTCACCGTCAACAAAACGGACACCAACGGCGCAATCACATTCGACATCGACGGCGAGACTTATAATTACGGCGTGCTTCCGACGGGCGTCAAGTTCGATGACGAAAAGAAGAAGACGGCGCTGATCGTTGAAGAGACTGCAGAGGACGGAGTGATCGTCGACGCGGGCGCAATCGTTTCGACGGCAAAGACCATCAACGGATCGGCGGCTTCGGGCGCGGTGCATCTGATCGGCAATGACAACTCCAATATTATTCAAGCGGGCAATCACGGCTCGACGCTGTTCGGCGGGCGCTCAACTAAAGCAGTCGCCGATAAATTATACGGCGGCAACGGAGCCGATGTGTTTATGTGGTCGACGCTTGACGGCGCCGATGTCATTTACAAATTCGACGGCAAAAAAGATCTGGTCGTGCTCGACGGCGTGACGGAGCTCGATTCAAAAAATATCGCGGTCAGCTCGAATAAAGTCGTCGTGACGATCAATAATCAGAAGTTGACGCTCGACAATCCCGACGGTCGAATTACTTTCGTCGACACCGACGGCAATACTCTCAACTCGGTCGGGCTCAACCTGCCGGGCGGCGTCAACTACAACGCGAAGAAGACGGCAGTCATTGTCGAGGAGACGGCGTCGGACATTGCGGAGATCGATTTGACGGACGGATATGTTTCAACCGTCAAGGAAGTCGACGCCTCCGCTTACACCGAGCCGATCAATATCGTCGGCAACGCGCAAGCCGATGTGATCCGCGCGGGTGCGGGCGGATCGACGCTCTACGGAGGCAAGGGCGATACCAAAAAGCCGTCGGCGGATAAACTTTACGGCTCGACGGTCGACGCGGCTGATGTGTTCGTTTATGCCAAGGGCGATGGCGCCGATGTGATTTACAACTTCGACGGCAGGCAAGGCGATTACGTTGTGCTCGACGGCGTTGACAGTCTCGACTCCGGCGCGGTGAAAGTGAGCGCGACGAAGGTTGAGGTCACAATAAATAAACAAAAACTGACGTTGGATAATCCCAACGGCGAGATCAATTTTGTCGACGGCGACGGCGAAACTCTTTACAGCGTCGGGATCAATTTCCCCGAGGGCGTCGGCTACGATAAGAAGAAGGCGATGATCACCGTTGATGGCTCGGCGGCGGATATCGGCACGATCGATCTGAGCAGTCCGAAATATTTTTCGACCGTCAAGGAGATCAATGCGACGGCATACGGCGGCGCGCTCAATCTCGTCGGCAACTCCAACGCGAATATTCTCCGCGCGGGCGAAGGCGGCTCAACGCTCAACGGCGGCTATGCCATCGATGCCAAGGGCAATAAGAAAGTCACGGCGGATAAACTTTACGGCTCGACGGTCGACGCGGCTGATGTGTTTGTTTGGGATTCGATTTGGGGCGGCGGCGATCAGATTTTCAATTACAATCAAGCGGAGGGCGATATAATCAGCGTCACAGGCGCGGGCACGCTCGAAAAATCCGCCTTCAAAATCAGCAGCAAGAATGTGGTGATGTCGGCGGGCACGGGCAAGCTGACGATCAATAACGCGGCGGGCAATCCGATAGTGGTCTCTCACAACGGCGAGCTCATCACGTATGCGTCGCTGCCGAGCGGCGTCGGCTACGACACCAAGTCGAAGAATAAAGTGATGACGATCGGCGGCGCGTTCGAGGGTACATTCGATGCGGCGGCGGAAGATTATCTCGGGACGGCGGCGACGATCGATGCGTCGACCTCCGAAAACGAGATCGAATTGATCGGCAACAAAAAGATTAAGGCGATGGTCGGAGGTGCGGGCTCGACGACGATGCGCGGCTCGACGGCGGCGGATATTTTCAACGCGGGCGACGGTTCTGATGTGATTGTGTATTCGGTCGACGGCGGCAAGGATATCGTCAATTACTTTGATCCCAAAAACGATGTGATCAGATTGAGCGACACGACGGTTGCGGCGACGGACTTCAGCGAAAAGGGCAATGATGTGATCTTGACGATCGGTAAAGGCTCGATCACGCTGAAAAATTCTCCGCGCGGAACGATCAACGTGATAAACGAGGACGGCTTGACGGTCGAATATAAGACGCTGCCGACGGGCGTGACGTATAAGAAGAACGTTGTGACGCTCGGCAAGACGTTTACCGATACGAGTCTGAGCGCGGCGGATTTGGGCTTGACGGTGAAGGAGATCAACGCGTCGGCGGTGGCGACATCTGTCGAGCTCCGCGCGGATTCGGACGCGACGAAGCTGACGGCGTCGAAGGGCGGCTCATTGATGATCGGAGGCAAGGGCGCTGACACGATGATCGGGGGCAACGGCAATGATACGTTTGCGGTCGGCGTGGGCGCTGATTTCATCGACAAATATACGGCGGGTAAAGATGTGATCTCGATCGTCGGCGGGCTGAGCGCGGGGAAGGCAAGCGGCTCGAATGTCGAATTGACTACGTCGGACGGCACGGTGACGATCAAAGGCGTGGTCGGCAAGGAATTGACGGTGAGCGTCGACGACGAAGAGCAGAAATATAAATTCGCGAAGACGACGACGACGTTGGCTGATGCGCTGATCGTTGACGCGGCTCAACTTCCGTCGGAGGATTATTGGTTCATGTCGTCGACGGTTCCGACGGACGAGCTTGGCGAATTGGTCGGGCTCGGCACCTCGACGGACGAGGCGGCGCTCGATTTGTCGACTCCGAAGGAATTTTCGCTCCCGTCCGCTTTCAATAATATTACATATGGTCGGCGCTCCACCCGATCCCTTAAATAATTAGTTTCATATGGGCGCCGCCGCCCCCACCTACCGAGGCAGTGCCCTTCGACCTCAAGCCGACGACTGCAGGAAGCTACGAGCGGCGGGCTCAAAAAAATGTTGCCCTGCGCATTGATGACGTAGTTGCCAAAATTAGTGGGCGCCGCTGACGCGAGGGTGGGAACCACTGTCCTAATTGGGGCGCCGCATTTAGGGGTGGGCGCGACGGCGGCGCCCCTCCATCCGTCACTCCGCGCGTTAGCAGTTGCCAATTGCCATGGGCAGGACAAAAAACGAAAAAGGCGATCGCCCCTTCCGCGAAAGGACGACCGCCAAATTTTTTTTGCCTCCAAATCGGAGACACGACTCGAAATTTATTTTCGTAAATGATTCCGCGCGGAGCCCGTCAGAATGTTCAACTGTTGAGAGTTGGCGACAGGGCTCAAAATTTCTTTCGAGAGATCAACCGCCGTCTCCGTCGAAACGATCTCACTCAACGGCGACTCCTCGAGCGTTTGATCGAACCAATAATCCTCCGTCGGCTGCTCGTAAAGCTCATAATCCAGCCACACCTCGAAAGTAAAGTACCGCTGCCAACGATAGTCCGTCGCGCTTTCATCGTTGCCGAACTCGAACTTCGCATCGCTCGCGTTGAACCGATCGCTCAAAACGATCGCCTTATTCTCCGCATCGACCATGATCCCGTCGGGGATGCCGTCCGACTCGATCACGTCAATCACCAAGCCGCGACTGAAATTATTGTCCGGCGCCCAATCGCGCACCGCGCTCCCGCTCACCGTGAATTGCACGCCCGCATAATCGTAAGCGTAGCTGTTCTCGTCGAGCATCGTCCATTGCGCCGCCGTATTTCCGACCGTCGGCAGGCTGTCAACAATTTCCATGACAGGATAGACCTCGGCGCCCGTGACGGTGATCCCGTCCGAATCCCACGCCGCATTTTTAAGTTTGCTGCCGAAGTTGTACACCGCCTCGACGCCCGCAATGTTGATCACCACGCCCGTCTCCGACGTGATCTTGCTGGTGCCGTTGACTGTCAACGTGCCGCCATATTTTTTGCCTTCAATATTTTCTTCAAAGGTGAACAACAAATTCGTCCCGTTTGCAGTGACTTTCGTCGGCTCCATATCGAACTCCAACGCATCACTCGTCGCGTCAAATCCGATCACCGAGTCCTTACCGCCGAGCCCGTCTTCAAATCGATAGACGAACACATCATTACTTTCGCCACCGTACAAATTATCGTTCGTCGCCTTCTTTTTCGCCGAATCGCGCCCGCCGTCGAGAATACTGCCGCCCACGCCCGCGTAAAGCGCATTGTTATTTCTATTGCCCGTCAGCTCGACAAACACGTCCGGCTCCGCATTTCGAGCGTCGAGCACCTTTATTTGCGTGTTGATCTCTCGAGCGTCCGCATAAACATAACTCGAGTACTCGCCGCTGACCGACAACGTCGAGCCATCCGCGCTCAACGTCATGTTATCCGCATCGACGCCGTATTTCAGACTGAAATCACCCGCGTTGTACCAATCCTCAAGCCCGTTGATCAAGCCCGCGTTCACCTCAAACTCGATCGCGCGTGTTGCATCGTCCTTATTCACCGTCAACACATTATTTTTATCGCCGTTAATCTCGATCGTCACGACGTTTTTCTTGTCGGTGAACACTACCGACTCAATCTCGCCCCAAGTGTCGTCGAGCCGAATCACGTCATTCTCGCCGTAATTCATCACGACATCCTTACCATCGCCCACGCCGTAGATGAACACATCTTCGCCTTCGCCGCCATAAAGTTTATCCGACGACGGTCTCGCTTTCTTCGGATCGTCGAACTCCTGATGCCCGCCGTAAAGCTCATTATAGCCCGCGTTCGCTCCGTACATTTCATTCGCCAGACTGTTGCCGGTGATGATCGCTCGAAAATCTTCATAGGTGATGTCCCGCAGATCAACCTTTTTGACGGTCGAGGCAAACTCGAATGCTTCTTCATTGGTCTCGTTGGAAAGATCGATGTTCAAATAATCCTGCTGCTCGAGCGTCGTATCAGAGTCTTCAACCGTGATTTCCGTCCGCTTCGCCGAATTATATTTGAGCCCTTCCGGCAACGAAAAATCGTAGCGAATATAGCCGGTGCTGTCGTCGAGCGCGCCCGTCGCATCGTAAATTTCAATCACTCGGTTGACGCCATCCTTAAACGTGATCGAATTATTCCGGTCAAGGTTGAGGATCACATCATTGCCCTTCTCAACAAAATTTTTCGATGTCACTGTCGCGAGCACGTCATAATCAAGCGGCGTCTCACCTTCGATGTAAACATAATCTACGTCGGAATTGTAATTGTAGATAATATCTTTACCGGAGTTGTAATAAATATCCGTCGCCGCATCCTCCGCCGTCGAGCTGTAAATTTGATCATTGCCCGCCCCGCCGAAAATTTGCGTGTAAAAATTTCCCGCCTTCAAAATATTATTTTTAGCGTTACCGGTGAGCATCGCGTTGGCGTTGAGCCCCGTCATATCGATGTTGATTACCGACGAGTAATAAAGATTTTCGTAGTCGTTCGACAGATCGATATCAATATCTTCCTCCGTACCGACGATCTCCGCATCCTCAACTTCGATGCCCGTACGTTTTTTGTCGTATTTCAAGCCCGTCGGCAACAAATGTCCGAAGGTGCCGAGCAGATTTCCCGACTCATCGATAAAGTTGATCGCCTTGCCCGCCGCATTTTTGATCGTGATCGAATTTTTTTTGTTGAGCGTGACAACTACATCGTCTTTTGAATCGTTGAAACCGTTGAAGTTCGACTTCGCTCCGTCGTAAGTGATCACTCCGAGCTCAGCATCAAACTCCGGTAAATCCGCTCCGTCGAGCGCCTCCGTATCGATCATAATCGCGTCGACCGCGTCATAATTATAAATGACATCTTTCTTGCCCTTCGGCTGCATTTTGAACACGAAGGTATCATACGCGTCGGCGCCCGTCGAGCCGTAAAGTTGATCATTGCCCGTGCCGCCGTCGAGCCAACTGCCCAACTTCGACGCCTTCAACACATTATTTTTATCATTGCCGTAAAGTTCGAGCCAACCCTCCGCGTTCGAGCCATCGATTGTCGCAATTTGCGAATGGATCGCCGCCGCGCTGACGAGCCCGCCTTCGACCGTCGTATCGACCGTTAGACGCGAATAATCGAGCGCGCCCTTATTGTTGAGCGCGTAATTGACGCCTTCAGGCAATTCGCCGTAAGTGACATAGCCGCTGGCGAAAGCAACGTCGGCGCTCGCTCCAAAATACAGCTTGAGCGGCGTGTTGACATCCGCTTTGTTAATCGTCAGCTTGGATTTTTTATCGCCGTTAAACGTTATCACGACCGCCGATTTATTGTCCTTGATTGAAACGTCGTCGAGATCATAGTGCTCGTCGCTCACGATCACGATCCCGTCCTGCTCCTGATAGAGAGTCCGCGCGTCTTTTGGATTGCCGATCGCGTCCTGCCCTTCGCCGACGGTGTAGACGTAAAAATCTTCGCCCTCACCGCAGTAAATTTTATCATTAGCCGTGCTGCCCTCGAGCGTAGAGCCGCCTTTCGACGCATACATCGTGACAGCCTTCGTGCCGCCTTTTATCGCAACGCTGCCGCTTACCGTCGACGCGTTGACTTGGCTAAATCCATTGCTGAAATTCTCCGCGTCGAGTTCGCCGTTGAAGCCGTCCGCTACCGTCACGATCCCTTTCTTCGCATTGTAAGTTATCTTTTCGTGCTCGGGCGTGCCGACCTCCCATTCAAATTCTTCAACATAATCGTCGTCGTCTTTTGTCGTGTCGATGTTGAGTTCCTTGTCGAGCGCGTCAATCAAAGTGAGCGAGCCGCTCCCGACCGAGACAACCACATCGAATCCGCTTTCGACCGTTTCATATTCTGCGCCGTCGATCAAATGAATGATGTCCGTCGACTGATAGCCGAGCACAGTATCATTGCCTTCGCCAGTGTGATAGCGCACGGTTTGATTGACGCCGCTCAACTCGATCACATCATCGCCCTTGCCGCCTTCGACCGTGATATCGGGGCTGTTGCTAACAATCGAATCATTACCCAATCCGCCGTTCAACACCGCGCGCAAGCCCACGTTCGAGTTATTGACGATCAAGTCGTCGCCTTCATACGCCTCCACCGTCATATCCGCCCTCGGAGCGTAAATCGTATCGTCGAAGGCAGTTCCGAAAATCAGCGGGTTGTAATTATCCTCGTAAGTCGGACGGAGCGTTTCGTCGCCGACGGCGATGTTGAGATTAACCCCGGCGGCTTGTTTCAGCGTCAAAGTTTCCTTGCCAACCTTGACAATCAAATCGTTGCCGCTCTTGGCGGTCGCATACGTCCCTGCCGTGATGTGGATCGCGTTCCTGCCGTTGTAGCCGACAACGGTATCATTGCCATCACCAGCGCCGTACTCGAGCGTCGAAAAAGCTCCGAGCGTGATTTGATCGCTCCCCGCGCCACCGTTGAGCACCGAATACCCGACCTTGTCGACGAGGCGATCATTGCCTGCCCCACCAACGAGCGACGAATAAACGCCTTTGACTTCAAAACTTTCATAGCGAATTAAACCGTTATCGTTCCGCAATCCGATCATATAATCGCGGTCATTGGTGATGGTATCATTGCCCGCGCCCGCGTCGACCGTCGAATACGCGCCGTAATTGCTGATCGAATCACCGTCCTCGGTGCCGAGCACTTCGACCGCCGTCTCATAATTCCTTTTGGTCTCCATTTTCGATCCTTCCTTTCCACCATTCACATTAACACTTTATTTTATTGTATCACCTCCGATCCTTTTGTCAATCATTTTTGAGCGCCGCCTTCAACGTGTCGAGCAGATTGCCTCCGTCGAAGAGCACGCCTCGAACTCCGGCATTGATGCCCGACTCGACGTCGCGTTGTTTATCGCCGATCATCAGCGATTGCTCCCGATCGATGTCGAAGTATTTGATCGCGTCGAGGATCATCTTGGGGCGCGGCTTCCGACATTCGCACTCGACCGCAAACTTTTCGACGGCTCCGCGCGGATGGTGCGGACAATAATAAAATGCGTCGATATGTGCGCCGACTTTCGAGAGCTCCGCATTGATCCAAGAGTGGAGGCGCTCGACGTCGGCGGTGGAGTAAAAACCTCGGGCGATGCCGCTCTGATTGGTGACGACGATCGCCAAGAAATTATTTTGGTTGCAGAATTTGATAGCATCGACGGCGCCGTCGATCCATTTGAAGTCCTCGATCCTGTAGAGATATCCGACTTCGACGTTGAGAGTGCCGTCTCGATCGAAAAATATTGCCTTCTTCATTGAGTTCTTCCTCCCCAAAAAATAAAATCTCCCGCCCACCCAC
>CALGGP010000346.1 GCA_937915885.1 uncultured Selenomonadales bacterium
GAATGAGGGGACGCCCAGTTTCGGAGGGAAAGGGAATGAGGGGACGCCCAGTTTCGGGGGGAAAGGGAATGAGGGGACGCCCAGTTTCGGAGGGAAAGGGAATGAGGGGACGCCCAGTTTCGGGGGGAAAGGGAATGAGGGGACGCCCAGTTTCGGAGGGAAAGGGAATGAGGGGACGCCCAGTTTCAAGGGGGGGGGGGGGGCCCCCGGTAGGTAAAGTTTTTAACGAACGTCGTGACCGCGCCCCCCACTTTTCTTTCGCACAAACTCCCTAAAATTGTAGCGAAATCACGATAATTTTGATATATTATACATGGGAGGGGATAATCATGAAGATCGCGGCGTTAGAGCGTATTCAAAAATTGCGCGGGGAGATAGACAAATGTGTTGAACGTGAGGCAGAATTGCGCGCGGCGGCGGAAAAAACGACATCTCTTTTATCCGGCATGCCGATCGCAACACCTAGCGCCTATTCGCGCGTTGAAGAGTATTCGTTGAAAATATATCAAATTCAAGAAACACGGCGACGTTTGGAATTTGCTTTGGTCGCCGCGAAAGTCGATTTTTCGGAGTACATGACAAGCACCATTGAAAACAAAAATATCAGGCAAGTTATTCGGAAGCGCTACTTTGAAGGAAAAAGCTGGCGCGCGATCAGCGCGGAAATGTATTACTCGACGCGGCAATTATTGCGGTTTAATCGCGAGGGACTTCGCCGTCTTGAAGTTTTTAACTCTTAAAAGTTGTCCGTCAATGTCGCTTTCGTAAATGCTAATATATAGAATGAAAGGTATCGCGGCGAAACAGTCTACTGCCGACAGGCAGAATTTTTTTTTGGAGAGGTAAAAATGTTCATAGGCTCAATCAATCCTGATACTCGAGTGCTCGTGGAGTCATTGATACCCGAGTTTGACGGCTTGCCTGTTTTTGTCGGCTGTAGCGGGAACTTTACGATCGAACGACTCCTGGCAAATCACGGAATAACAAATGTCACCAGCAATGATGTATCGCTGTATTCGACGGCGATCGGGTGCCATTTGACACGGCGGAAACTGCATATTGGAATAAGTGATGAGAACTTTGCTTGGCTGGAGCAATACATGCAAGATGGAGAATCGCAGATAGCAACGTTGCTGCTTTGCAGTGAGTATTTCAAATTCGTCTATAATGACTTGCCGTATTATATTCGGCAGGCAGGGGCATATCGCAATCAATTCGACAAGCTCTTTCAAAAGACCGTGGCGCGCGTCCGTGATCGGCTTGGGGCGTTGACGATCAAAGATTATTTTTGCGGCGACGTGTTGAAATACCTTGACGCCGTGCCGGAGGAATCGGTTTTTTTGTCGTTCCCGCCGACATATACGGGCGGCTATGAAAAGTTGTATGCGCGGATCGAAGAAATATTTGCATGGGATAAACCTGTTTATGAAGTTTTTTCCGAGGCAAGCTTTGAGATATTAAAGATGGAGATGAAGAAGAAAAAAAAATGGGTAACGTTGCGTGATGAGCCGGACCCCAAAGACGCAGAATTTTTGATCGCCGAGTTCCAGCCCGCATCGACCACGCGCACAGTTTGTGTGTACAGCAATATCAAAACGAAGTGCAGGATATCAAAGCCGCAAAAGTTATTTGCTCCGGTGATGATCGAGCGTGCTCTAGGCGAACTGACGGGGAATTTAAAGTTGGCGCGGCTGACGGTTGAACAGATGAACACATTACGCAGTGAATATATGTCGCGGTCGATTGATTTTCCCGCCGTGGCCGACGTTGTGATCGGGATATGCGACAATGATAAGTTACTCGGTGTATTGGGGATCAAGAAAGTCTCGCCGTATTACAGGAGTCTTGCGGACGTGTACATGGTCGCGGACTTTTGTGTTGGACCTTCGATTTACAAGAGGCTGTCAAAATTGGTTTTATGCGTGGCACTCACGACCGATGTAAAAAAAATATTGGAGGCAGAATTTCAATACCCCGTCAAAAAGATTTTTACAACGGTATTCACGAAAAAGGCAGTGTCGATGAAATACCGAGGTTTGTTCGAGTTGTTCAACAAGAAGGAAAAAGGCGACGCGTTAAATTATGTGGCAGAAACAGGGCGTTGGACGTTGAAGGAGGCGTTTGAATTTTGGAAGGAGAAATACGGGGATTGCTAAACAACGGATATGAATTGGCAGAGGTAGACGTCGGCGATTTTGAATTTCTCGAGAAAAATGCGCGGTACATGACGAATTACATGTTCAACAATTTGGTAGAGAACATCAAAAAAGACGGGACGCTGACGTCGGTTCCGCTGTGCTACAAGCACGACGGCAAGTATAAAATATTGTCGGGCAATCACCGAGTGAAGGCGGCGATGGAAGCGGGGCTGACAAAATTATTGGTAATGTATACGGAAAAGCCTCTAAGTCGAGCGGAGCAAGTCGCGATCGCCTTGAGTCATAATTCGATCGAAGGTAAAGATGATCTCGTTCTGTTGAAGGAGTTGTGGTCTGAGATTGACTCGGTCGATTTAAAGAAATACTCGGGGCTTGACGACAAAACACTATGGGAGATGGACAAAAGCGAATTGCAGTCGTTGACTGAATTTCATTTGGAGTATAAGACGCAAACGTTTTTGTTTTTGCCGGAAGAAGCGGATCGTTTAAAAAATGTGTTTGAAAACGCCCTCTCCTTAGTTCACAAAGACAAGGTCGCCTATGCCAATAGGTTGCAGGATTTTGACCGCTTTATTGATGCGCAATCGAAGATACAGAATGCGTATGATGTCAAAAACAGCGCGGTCGTGATGATGTTGATGCTCGATATGTTTGAAAGACATCTCGAGGAATTGCAAGAAGGCTATATCGACGGCGACGAGGTAAAACACAAAAAGAATGTACCGATCGCGAGCGTCCTCGGGAATGATCTTATCCCCGCTTCGATCGCTTTGTTGTTAAAGAAGGCAATCGACAAGATGATCGACAAAGGCGAAGTAAAGAAAAAGAACAAGGCAGAAGCAATAAAATTAATGGCGGAAAAATATTTGGAAGGAGAACATCATGGCAAGAAAGGGCGAAGCAGCAAACTGGCTGACGGGCGAGAACCTAAATAAAGTATGCGAATGGGTAGCAAACGGCTTGACGGACAAGCAATTAGCAAAGAATATGAGTATATCGGAATCGACTTTTTACAAGTGGAAAAATCAATACCCTGACTTCGCGACGGCATTATCGGAGGCGAAAGAAAAACCGAAGATGGAACTTGAAAACGCGATGTTCAAGCTGGCGACGGGCAAGATGCAGATCGAAGAAACAAAAACAACCCT
Source organism: uncultured Selenomonadales bacterium (assembly GCA_937915885.1). Classification (GTDB taxonomy): domain Bacteria; phylum Bacillota; class Negativicutes; order Selenomonadales; family Selenomonadaceae; genus Quinella. Next base: position 3,308 of record CALGGP010000346.1, read on the forward strand.
CGATCCTCAAACACAGCGTGTGACCAAAATCGACAGGGTAAAAAAGCAGTTGCCGCCGAATGCGCAAGTGCAAATGTTTTTGGCGCGAGCGTGGATGCCCGAGAAATATAAAGAAGAACGAATGACGGACATGGATGATCTTATTGGAGGTTGACAGCGATGCTGATGCGCCAATGTATTTGCGGACAAATGGTAAAGCAGGGCAAGAAATGTCCGGTGTGCTCGAAAAAATATCAGAAACAATACGATCGGACGAAACGAGACAAAGGGCGCGCGGCGTTTTATCACAGCGTGAATTGGAAACGAATAGCGGAGGCAATAAAGGCGCGTGCAAGCGGTCTTGACGAATACGAACTTGCACACGGCAGAGTAGTGCGCGGGACGATAGTGCATCACATCGAGCCGCTGTCTGAACGCCCCGATCTGGGATTGGATATGCGCAATCTGATATACGTGTCGGACTTGACGCATCAGATAGTGCACGCGGAGTATGGAAAAGGAGAGGCGGCCTGCGCGCGAATGAAAGAAAAATTGCGTGAGGCAGTGCCGCCGTTCGGCAAATTTTTTGTATGAGGAGGCTTGGGCATGGGACGAACGCGAAAAGCAGTCGAGACGAACAGAAAGCATCTGACGAAGGCAGAAAAACAAGAGCGATTAGATTCTGAACTGGGCAACAGAGTCGGGCGAGACGAATTGACTTCGGAGGGCTTGTTGACGGCGGTCGGGCAAGCAGAGTTCGATCGGCTGATAAAGCAGGCGACGTGGTTAGACAACATAGCGCGAAACGAATTGATCACGTATTGTTTTTGTTGGGAACGAGCGCGCGCGATAATGGAGGCGGGCAAGCGGAAAATCCTATCGGATCATTCCCGTCGTGCGTTTAGAGACTACACAGGCGAGATGCGGGCGATAAGTTTGAAGTTAGGGCTGTCGTCGACGGATCGATTGCGTTTGGCGGCGCCGGCGAAAGAGCCCAAGCCGAATAAATTTCTTAAGCACCTAAAATGAAGGATCGGACATCGGAATATGCGCGGCGCGTGATTGAAGGCAAAGAATTGACGGGGCACAGCGAATATTTAGCGTGCAAGCGGCATCTTGACGATATGCACCGCGCGGACTTCGAGTATAAATTCGACGCGGCGGAGGCAGAGTACCATATCGGCATAGCGAATGAATTGACGTTGGGCGAGGGGCAAGATGTAAAGCCGTTGACGTTGCGCGGATTTCAAAATTTCATAGTCGGCAGTCTATTCGGCTGGCGGCGAAAGCGATCGAAGGAACGGCGGTTCCGCGAGGCGTATATCCAAATGGGGCGGCAAAACGGGAAGTCGCTGTTGGCGGGCGTGATGGCGAATGACTTTGCATCGTTCAGCGGCTACCAGTACGGACGAATATTGTTGACGGCGACGAAACAAGAGCAGGCAAACATCGTATGGGACGAGATACATAAATTTATCCGCAGTGATCCCGAGTTATCGGAGTTATATAGGGTAAAGAAATACATACGGACGATAGAAAGCAAAGTGACGGGAACGACGATCCGCGCGATCGGTCGTGACACGAAAACGACGGACGGCTTCCGTTCCGTGTTGGCAGTGACTGATGAATTGCACGCCCACCCAACGAACGACATGTATCAGCTGATGCTCGACGGACAGGTAGGAGTGGATAGCGCGCTGATATTGGCGATAACGACTTCGGGCTTTGACTTGACTTATCCTTGCTATGAGCATTACAAGTTTTGCAAGCGAGTGTTGAGCGGAGCGATCGCGAAGGAGACGCTGTTCGTGTACATAGCGGAGCTCGACGACGACGATGATATATGGGAGCCGTCGAATTGGGCGAAAGCAAATCCTCTGCAGTTACGCAATCCTGACGGCTCGCTCAATCAAGAAATGGTCGCGCGGATAGCGGAAAAAGCAATCGACGCAAAGGAAAAGCAGGGCGAGGAACTGAAAAATTTCCTGACGAAGACGCTCAACCAATGGGTGACGTGGTCGGGCGGGATCTTCGTCGATGCGGAGAAATGGGCGGCGTGCGGCACCGCGCGGACGATAGAAGAAATGCGCGGGCGTGATTGCTATCTGGGCGTCGACCTGTCGAGCGGCGGCGATTTGACATCGATCGCATTGGTATTCGCGCTTGAAAATGATCGTGCATATGTATGGTCGCATTCGTTTATGCCGGAGCTAAGACTGCTCGAACACGAGAGGACGGACGACGCGCCATATCGGATATGGAAGAAACAAGGATTGCTGACGCTGACGAGCGGGCTTTACGGGATCAAGACCGAGTATCGCGCGGTGATAGAATACATTCGGAAATTGATCGCGGATTATGACTTGCGGATATTGGGTTGCGGTTACGATTCGCATAATGCGGCGGCGTTTCTGGCGGATCTCGAAGAAATATTAGACTGTGATCTGATCGAAGTAAAACAGTCGGCGCGAGCGCTCAACGATCCAACGGTCGATTTTCAGCTCGGAGTGAAAGCGGGCTTGATTGAATACGACAAGGCGAATGCGTTAATGACGTGGAGCGTGATCAACGCGACGACGGTCGCCAACAGCTTTGACGAGATCAAGATCGAGAAAAAGACGATGACGAAAAGAATAGACGCGGTCGACGCAATCATCGATGCGTATAAATTATACTTTGAAGTCAAGAGGGAGCCGAACGGAGAAGAGGCAGTGCAAATCTTTCTAGATGCGCTGCAGAGGGGCGGAGTCACAAAATGATAAAACTCAAGCATACGACCGAGGAATTGAAACGACTGCAGGCGTTGCCGCTTGCTGATAAAGTAGCGCTGTCATTGGTGCGAATTGTCGAGTGGTATGAACATTGGGGCGGCAAGGTCAATGTAAATTACAGCGGAGGTAAGGATTCGACTGTTCTGTTGCATCTCGTGAGGAGCATTTATCCTGACGTGCCTGCCGTATTTCTCGACACGGGCATGGAACTTCCCACAGCAAGAAAGTTTGTACTCGAAACGCCGAATGTAGTTTGCCTTAAGCCGCCGATGAATTTTCGACAGGTGATCGAAACTTACGGTTGGGTGTTCCCGTCGAAAGCAGTTGCAAAATATGTCAGCGATGCGCGTAAAGGCGTGAAATACGCTATGATGATATTGGAAGGCAAAACTGCCGACGGAACGCCTTCGTGTTTCTATCGCGACAGATATGCGCGTTGGAAATATCTAGTTGATGCGCCGTTTAAAATCAGTGATATGTGTTGCAAGGTGATGAAAGAAAAACCGTTGGATACCTATCATAAAGAGACGGGACGAAACCCTTATATCGGATTGTTAGCGTCCGAAAGTCTCCGTCGACAAAATGCGTGGCAACGAACAGGTTGTAATGCCTTCGATACTGTACATCCGAACAGTAAGCCGTTGGCGTTTTGGACGGAGCAAGATATTCTAGACTATGTGAGGCGTTCGGGCTTGAAGATCGCCGACGTTTACGGCTCGATCGTCGAAGAAAACGGTCGGCTAAAAACGACGGGCGAACAGCGGACGGGCTGTATGTATTGCTTGATCGGAGCGCATCTGCATAAACCAAATCGGATACAGAGATTGAAAGAAAACGATCCTGCGCGGTATGAATACGCCATGGATCAACTGGGCATGAGAGAAGTGTTAGAATGGCTGAAAATCCCGCATTGAAGATGTCGGCGATCGTCGATTGCGGCAGTGCAACGGTGATACTGCGCGTGCCGTTCGTGCTGGCGGCGCAAATGTTGAAGAATTGCCCCGCGAGTGATGAAAAAGAAGAATTGATGATACGAGTAAAGGCAGCCTCCGCGCGGAGCAAGGAATTTTCGAGACTGTTAAAGGACGGCATAGGAAATGATTGACGAGGTATTGTGTGAGGATTGCCTAGAAGGAATGGACAGGATACCCGACGGGGCGGTAGACTGCATCATAACGGATCCGCCGTATTGCGTCGGTGTGTCGTCGAACGGAGTAAAGTCGTCGTGGTCGGATCACAGTCTCATCAAACCGTTCTTTGAAAAGCTGTTTTCGGAGTTCGAGCGAGTGATGAAGGCGGGAGCGTCTGTGTTCGTGCACACGGATTGGCGGACGTATCCAATCCTTTACCCGCTGTTCGTCGAGAAGTTTGCGATGCGGAATCTGATCGTATGGGATTACGAATACATCAAATGCGGGAATTTCTATAGATACAGTCACGAACTGATAATGTTTGGGACGAAGGGGAAGGCGACGCGGCGATTTGTCGCCAATGAGCGCGACGTATGGCGGTTGCCGTGCTACAAAGTGCCCGGGCGGGAGCACCCGTCACAAAAGCCCGTTGCATTGGTGGAGAAAATGATAGTCGACAATACGGACGAAGGCGCCGTGGTGTTTGATCCGTTTATGGGCTCGGGAACGACGGCAGTGGCGGCGATTAACACTGGGCGACACTTCATCGGATTTGAATTGAATCAGACGTATGTGGACGTCTGCAATCGGCGAATTGAAGAAGCGCATGCGAGGAGGTAAAAATATGTGAGACTGCTAGAAAAAATCAGAGGCAAGCTAAGCGCGTGGCGTCGAACGTTTAACAGCGCCTCGGACGACACGATCACGATGAGCCGAATAATTGATCTGTTCAGTAGCTCATACAGCAGCGAAATGGGCTCGGACTTGTCGGAGATAGTATTCTTTACGTGCATGAAGATATTGTCGGAGAGCGTCGGGAAAATTCCTTGCTATCTGATGGATGCGGACAAGCGGCGGATACAGGATCACAATACGATGTGGTATCTGAGCGTCAATCCGAATGAATATCAGACGCCCGTGCAGTTCTTCAGTCAACTGGAGTTCGCGCGAAACTACTACGGGAATGCATACGTATACGTCGACCGCAACAACACCGGCAAAATCGTCGGGCTGTATCCGCTTGATCCGCGGCGAGTGCAAATTTGGATAAATAATACCGAGCGAATAATGACGCGTCGGTATTTTTATTTCTACACGGACGAAAAGACGGGCAAGAGTTATTACTTTTTGCCGGAGCAAGTGATGCATTTCAAAACGTGGTTGACGGACGAAAGCGGAATGTCGGGCAAGTCGGTGCGTGAGATATTAGCGACAAGTTTTGCAGGAGCGAAGGCGAGCACGAAATTCTTAAACGAATTGTATCAGAATGGGCTGTTGGCGCGAGCGGTAGTCAAGTACGTCGGCGATTTGAAACGAACGAGCCAGAATCAGATGTTGGACGCGATAATCGAACAGGCAAACGACAAAGGGCGACGGATAATAGCAATCCCCGTGGGCTTTGACGTTCAGAAATTGGATTTGAGCCTGGCGGACAGTCAATTTTTCGAGTTGAAGAAATTCACGGCGCGGCAGATATCGGCAGCGTTCGGAGTGAACACATTTTATTTGAATGACTTGGAGAAAAGCAGTTACGCGAATGCGGCGGCTCAAAACCTGCAGTTTTACACGGCGACGCTGTTGTACATCTTGAATATCTACGAGCAAGAGCTGAACCGCAAACTGTTGAAGCGTTCGGAATTGGAAGCGGGGATGGGCTACAAATTCAATATCTCCGTGTTGCTGAGAGGCGATCCGCAACAGCAGGCGGACGTGATCCAGAAACTGATCGGTTGCGGAATCTACTCGGTGAATGAGTGTCGGCGATTGCTGGATCGGGAATCGTGCGAGGAGGGCGACGTTCGGATAATCAATGGCAGTTACATGCGGTTAGAGGATGTCGGGGCGGCGTATGACAAGGGAAGCAGTCCGAATGATGAGCCGTCGACGAATGAAGAGGAAGAGCAACCTAAGGGAGGTGATACGAATGTTGATAGTGAAGAATAAAGCAGATGTCGCGGAGCTGTATTTGAGCGGAGACATAATAGACGATGCGGACGGCGGAATCTTGGCGAATATAAACGGCGGCGATACTACGGGCTACGAGTTCCCCGCAAAGTTGAAGGCGCAATTGGACGCGATAGAAGAGGACAAGCCGATCGAGATGCACATAAACAGCGTGGGTGGATCGGTATTCGCGGGCGTGGCATTGGCGAATATGATATCACGGCACAAGGGCAAAACGACGTGCATAGTAGACGGATTAGCGGCGAGTATAGCGACGCAAATCTTCTTCAGTGCGGACGTGTGCAAGATGCCGAGCAACTGTTATCTGATGTTGCATCGACCGTTTACGGCGACGCAAGGGAACGCAGAGGAGCTACGAAAGGCGGCAGACGTGCTCGATACCTTACAGGCAGGGCTGGAGACGACGTATCAGAGGAAAGCGCGCGAGGGCGTGACGTCGGAGGAAATCCATGCGATGGTAAATGCGGAGACGTGGTTGACGGGCGAGATCGCGGCGGACAAGTTTCAAATCAAGTTGCTGAATCCGGTGAAAACGCTGAACGCGGCGGGCAACGTAGCAAAATTAAAAGCGCTCGGGATAGAAAAAATCCCGTTGGCGCTTAATTTTTTAGAGGAGCCGTCGGACGAGAGCGCCGCGCGGAAGAAAATAAAAATAATGATGGAATTGACGAGAGGATTGATGTGAAATGTTGAGAAGCGACGAATTGAAACAAGAGATCGAGGCGAAGCGCGCGGAGGTCGACCGTTACCAGAGAGCAGAGGAGATCGACAAGGCGTCGAAGGCAGCCGACGAATTGAAGACGATGTGGAACGAACTGAACATCACGCTGACGATGGAGAAAACGGATTTAGAACAGTTCCGCGCGGACGTATCGAAAATGCCCGTTGCCGAGACGCAGGACAAAGCAAAGCTGTGGATAAGAGCGTTTAACAAAATGCTGTTGAATCCGTTGCGGAATGTGCCGCTTGCGTTGACGGACGCTGAGCGCGAAGTATTCTACAATGTGAGTGGATCGCCCGGTGCTCCCGGACAGATCGAATCGGTACCGGCGCGTGGCGGCTATCTCGTAAGCCCCGAGCAGATGAAAACGTTGCAGGTCTTTAGGCAGGACTACACGGCGTTGAAAGATCATGTGTCGGTAGTGAGCACGAAAACGACAAGCGGACGGTGGCCGGTAATGCCGATCCATAATTTGAGGTTCCAACCGTTTGCGGAAATGACGGACATAGCGGAGTCGGACGTGACGTTCACGGAGGCAACGTACACGATCGCGGATCAAGGTCTCATAATACCGATCTCGAATCAGCTGATAGACGATGCAGACGTGGACATCGTGAGTATCATTGGGCGGGATTTGGCGGCGGCGGCAGTGCGGACGGAAAACGAGGCGATATTGGAGCCGCTGAACACGCTGATAGTCGGAAGCACGGCAGCGGGGATCGCGTCGGCGACGACAATCACATCATACAAGGCATTGAACACGGCGCTGTTTAAAACGCTCGACGGCGTGTATGAGCCGAGCTCGAAAATCTACGTCAATCAGGATACGTTTTTGTGGCTCGCCAATTTGGACGACGGAACCAATCGCCCGTTGTTCGTGCCCGACGTGACCGATCCGAATAAGTATAGGTATCGCGGGAAAGAGATAGTGAAAATCCCGAATACGGTACTCGGGAATACAACGGTCGGCAATGATACATTCGCGCCGATCTATGTCGGTGACATGCGCGCCTATTTGACGTTTTTTGAGCGCAAGGGGCTTGAATTGTCGTCGAGCCGCGAGTATTTGTGGCGGAAGTATGCGTTCGCGCTGATGGGGATCATAAGGTTCGGAGTGGTAGTAACCGATCCGAATGCAATGATAGCGTTGAAAGTGAAGCTGACATGATCACGCTCGAAAGGTTGAAGTCGTACCTTCGGATAGACAGCGACTATGAAGACGATCTGCTGGAACAATTCATGGAGGCGGCAACGGCGTATTTGGTCGGAGCCGTCTCCGATTATCGGAACAATTATTCGCGATATCCCGAGTTTGCGACGAAGGCAGATTTGCTGACGTGTGTGTTGGCGGCGGAGTACTATCAAAATCGCGACAATTCGGCGCATGATATGAGCTACACGATCCGCTCGCTGATGGCGCAACTGCAGTATTTTCCTGCCGATACAGAGGTAATGTCGACGGAGGGCGTGCCGACGATCGAAAACGGAGACGCGGCGATGGGCATGCTGGCGATGTTCGATGCCAACGGGAATTTGTTTAACAGCGGGATCAAATTGGCGAGCAATGCCGATATAGAAGAAGTGCTCGACGAGGTCGGGCTGACGGTGAAAGGAGGAGGTTAAATGCCGAATTACAGCGCAACAGACGTTCCGCAAGTGGGCGGGATAAAAACGATGCTGACGAGGATATCAAATCGCTTGACGGCGCTGGAAAGCGGAGGAAAGGCATTGAAGGCGGCGGCGGTGGACGGTAACTCGCTGAAATTCTACACAACGACGGACACGACGATAGCGCCGACGTATACGATCGATCTGCCGGCGGAAATGTTTTTGGACGCGGCGTCGACTTCGTTTGTGCAAAACTTTGCCTTTTCGGCGTCGACGTATCCGAATACGACGAATCCGAATTTGGACGGCAAGCCTGTAATGGTGTTGGGAGTGAAAACGAAAAGCGCGGACGGCGTGACGGAGACGTTGAGCTACAGTTTTCTGAACATGGCGGCGCTAGTGGACACATACACGGCGTCTGACACGACGATAGCGATCGCGGGCTATGCGTTGAAAGTGCAAGTGTCGGCGGCGGCGAACAACGCGATCACAGTGCAGAATGACGGCTTGCACGTAGATATGAGCGGGAAAATCGACAAAGTAACGACGGCGACGAGCGGGGATTTGGTGACGTGGTCGACTTCGGGGGCGGTAGCCGACAGCGGACATAAGATAGCGACGGACGCTGAGTTTACGGCGATGCTGGACGAAGTATTTCCGACGGTGAGCGGGAGCTGATAAGCAATGAGTGTAGTGACAAAGACTCAATCCAAAGCGATGGGGCAGCGCGTCTTGAAAATGTTCTCGGACGTGTTAAATTCAATTGCCGATGATATGGCGAATGTCGTTACGGGCGTCAAAGGCAATAATGAAAATGCGTATCGAAAAGGCGACGTGAATTTGACTGCCGCAAACGTAGGGGCGGCGACAGCGGATCATACGCATGATGTAGCAACATCTGTTGCAGGCGGTTTCATGTCTGCGAACGACAAAATAAAGGCGGACAGTTATCCGACATTGCCCTCCGTCGGCGACTCAGATTGCGTCACTTTCCTTTGCGGCAACGGCGAATTCGACCACCCTCACACCGAATACGGCGCCCAATCCGGCGGCGCCCCCCAGAATTACACTTTCCACCCAAACCAAGGTGCCAATATTATGCCTAACATCAAAACCGATAAGTACGGGCATATCACTTCTCTCGTATGGCATAAATTTGCGTTGGGAAACAGAGTTGCAACCACAACCACACTGGGGTATATGTCCGCCGCAGACAAGGTCAAGCTCGACGCCTATCCGTCGGCGCCTGCCAATTCCACATTACAGTTCCAAACTGTTACTCTCGGCGACGGCACTACCGCATCTGTTTTAACCGCCGTTGCCAATTCCTAGAGGTGCTAAAGATGCGGACGGTCGGATTGCAGATACAAACCACGTCGACGGACGATCTGTCGGAGCGAATAAAAATCGTGTATCGCGAGACGACGCGAAACGAACGCGGCGATCTCGTCGACGGCGATGAAAAAATCCGCGCGGAATGTTGGGCAAAGGTGTTGCCGCTTACCGGTAAGATCGATGACGTAACGCCCGAGCGATTAAACACAGTGACGTATCGGATAACGATCCGGCACCGCGCGGATATCAAGCCGGACGACGAAATGATTTGGCGAGCGCGGCGTTTCCGATTGACGACGCCGCCGATCGATGTGGAGAGCCGTCGGCAGTGGTCGATGTTCGATGTGACGGAGGCGATATCCGATGGCAAGAAGCAGGCGACGGTATGACCGCGAATTTCAACGCGGCTACAGAGGAGCAGTGCGTCCGTACTTGAATATGTTGCGCGAAAAGGGCGAGCACGTAGTAGCGGCGGCGAAAAACGCATTGAAAGAGGGCGTCGATCAAGTAGTCGTCGACGCAAAGTCGCGAGTGCGTGTCGATACAGGCAGATTGAAGGAATCGATCAAAGCGGTGGACGTAGAAAACGGGGCGGCATATGAGGTACAGGCGAACGCCCGCAATCCCAAGGATCAAATTGTCTACGGGCAATTTGAGGAGTTCGCGCCTTGGGGTCACCCGTTTTTAATGCCCGCGCTCGAGGCGCACGCGGATGCGATCCGTAGCAATATCAGGCAGGCGGTTGACGAGGCAATTCAAAGAGGAAGTTAGCAATGGAGACTTCGGAGTTAGAGGCAACGGTATACGCGGGCTTGATTGCCGACGAAATATTGATGGGCTTGTTGCCGGAAGGCGCCGAGTCCGTTTTTCATTTACAGGCGCCGTCGGACGAATACCCCCGGACGCCGATCATCGTGTATTCGCCGATAAGCGATGTCCCTGTGTTACACGCCGACAATGCAGAGGAATTGCACCGAGTGATAATCCGAATCCACATAATAACGGTGGACGGTGCGTATGATGAAATATACAGGGCGGTTAAGCGTGTGATGTCGGAGCTCGGATTTACGAGAGTGCAGGCGACGCCGATAGCGGGGCGCGGGAAAAAGATGTTGGCGGCGGATTTTAGAATTGTGATAGGAGGTTAAGAGCGATGGCTCAAATCGGATTGAGGAATTTCTACTACGCGTTGATGACGACGGAGGACACGGCGACGACGGCGGCAGTGTACGGAGCGATGAAAAGGATTGCGGGAATCAATTCAATCGACATATCGCCGACGGTAAACACGGCGACGTTGTACGGCGACGATATGGCGCTGGCGACGGCGTCGTCGTTGGGCGAGATCAGCGTGACGATCGACGTAGCCGACTTGCCGCTCGAGGATTTAGCGGCGCTGTTGGGGCACACGATCACGAACGGCGTGATGGTGTCGAAAGGATCGGATTCGGCGCCCTACTGTGCAATCGCGTTTGAAAGCGAAAAGCACAACGGAGAAACGAGATACGTCAAGTTGCTGAAGGGCAAATTCAGCGAAAGTCAAGAGACGATCAACACGCGCGGCGACTCGATTGATTATCAGGTACCGCAGATCACGGCAAACTTCGTGGCGCGGGCGAATGACAGCGTTTGGAAGAAGACGACCGACAGCTCGGACACGACGATCGCCACATCGTGGTATGCAAGCATTGAATCAGCATAAGCAGGAGGGAAAATAAAATGGATAGACCGACAATCACAATTGACGGAAAGACGATCGATATGCCGACTCCGAAGGCGCGGTTTTGGCGCGAGATCATCAAATTCGAGGAAGGGCGCAAAGAATTGACGGTGGAGAAATTCTGCGATGAGCACGTCAACATCATAGCGCGGGCGTTCGGAGTGACGGGCGAAGAAGTACTCGATAGTCTCGACGTGGATGAAATTCTGCCGACATATATGAATGTGCTGATGTACATCATGCAGTTACTGACGGCGCGGTTGAAGGTAACTAAAAAAAACGAGGACATAGAGGCGCAAGTTTGACGGCATACGAGGGCGTGTTGAGCTGTTACGTGTTCGCGATGAAAACATTTAACAGCTCATTCGCCGAGGTAGACGGCATGGAGTTAGAGACGTTGTCGGATTTGATAAGCGTGTATGAGAAAATCAGCGATGCGCCGACGAAGAAAACAGCGTTCATCGACGACATTTTGTAAGTGAGGAGGTGAAAATAAATGGCGAGACGGCGGATATCCGGCGAGAGCACGTCCGATCTGTATATTCGACTCGGGCTCAGTCTCGACGAACTGGAAAGCGGATTTGTGGACGCGCAACGGACGATCCGAGACAACATGTCGCGATTGTGGCGCGAAAATACGATCATCGATCTGCAGGCACGAGTAGAATTGACGGGGCTAGATGAAACAGCCGATGCCGAACAAATACTCGCAATCCGAACGCGCGCGCTGAACGAACAGATCAAAAATCAAAAGGATCGCGTGAGGTTGGCGACAGCGGAACTGCGAAACATGACGGAAAGGACGGGCGAAAACAGCGATCAAACGCAACGAGCGCGGATCGCATTGGAGCATCACCGGTTGGAGTTGGCGCGGCTCGAAGACCAACTGAATAGTTTGAATGAGGAAGAGGAAGACAGCCCCGGCATACTCAGCAGGTTTATGGACGCCTTTGATAACTTTGCACGGCAATGTTGGAATGTGATCGGAATAGTAGAGGTATTCGGAGGCGCAATCACCGAGCTTGTTGACAGTTTTCGAGAACTGCAGACGCAGGCGTATGAATTGAATATGCCAGTGAACGACGTAAAAAATTTCTTGCGTCATATGAGATTGGCGGGCGGAGATATCGGCGACTTTGAAGGATTCATACGCGGTATCACCGACGCCTACGTAAAGGGCGAGTTTGACGATCCCGAGTTCATAGCATTGTCGAAATACGGAGCGAAGATCACCGACGTCACCGGACGCTTGAAAAACTTTGAAGAGATCACAGAGGAAGTCTATCAGGCGTATTTGAAGGCGAAAGAAGCGGGCGAGGAAATAGAATTTCTGCAATTGGTAGGAGGAGAGTCGGGCGTCCGCGATGCCATTCAATATTTCGAGAGATACGCGGAGGCAAAAGAAGACGCGGAGAAAATCTTCGATGCCGGACTTGATCCGGACGAACTGCACAAGGCGGACAGGGCGTTAAAACTTTTGGTCGAGCAACTGGGCGAATTTAAAGATGCGGTAGTCAATCTTGGTATAGAAAAAGCAACGTCTGCAATGCAAACACTCTTTGAAGTTGTCCGTTCTGGAACCGAAGCCCTTGTGGATTTAAATGATGCATTAAAAACCCATGGTGACACTGTGCGGGAAACGTTTGCCTATAATGATTATCTTACACTCGGGCTTGATCCGGAGACTTTTGAAAAAGATGTACAAAACGCGAAAGAATTGCGCGGCGAGCTGGATGAGACCGCAAAAGAAATGGACAAAGCGGCGGGCTCTTGGGCACAATTCCAACAAAAAATGCATGGTGACTCGGATGATGAACCGCTTAGCCAATATGCGGCAATACGTGTCAAAGAATTTAAAGACGAACTCGCGGAGTTACGCAATGAGCTCGATAACTGGGACAGTGAGTATCTTCAATCGTTGGGGGAACTTGAATTATGGCGTGATAACGAACTGAATGATAAGCTACATGTCTCTAAGGACGAGCGGATTGCTATTGAAAAACTGTACTCTGCAAAGCTGGAGCAGATCGAACGGGAGCGCGCCGACAAACTAGACGAGATAAGAGAGGAAATAGCGGCGAGTGATCGGACGGCGCTTGAAAACAAAATCGCGTCGATAGAAAAGGAAGCGGAAGAATGGCGCTCGGCGGGCATGGAGGAAGCAGAGGCAGTCGAACTTGCCGAGAAGAAAAAGAACGATGCCGTAACAGCCCTTGAAGAAGAATTTACAGAGGCAATAGCTGAATTGCATCAAAACAGTCTCGAAAAAACTCTTGCCGCCATCGAAAAAGAAAAGCAGGCATGGATACAAAAAGGGATTGACGAAGTCCGCGCCACCGAATGGGCTGAACAAAAAAAAGCCGACGCACAAAAAAACGCCGCCTTGAACGTATTGAAATCCCAATTAAAAGAATGGAACGCCTTCAAAGAAGGTGGTTATGGCGGCTTGCAGGAATATCTGAAATCTCAATTGCTACAGGCGGGCGTGTCTTTAGAGGATTTAAAAATGACGCCCGCTCAATTGAAAGCATTTAATGAAGCAAGGGAAATGGCAACTCGTAGTCTCTTACCTAATTTTATGACTGATTCGGAGCGCGCCAAAAACGCTGAAATGGAGCAGGCATGGTTAGACAGCTACCGTGACCGTGTCAATGAAATTATCGGCTATGCGATCGGCGATGACGGCAAGATGAGTTTTTTGCGACGGGGAGCCCCTCATCATTTCCCGTATGTCGAAAAGGGCGAAGGTAAAGATAAAAAACTCGAATTGGATAAAGACAGGGCATATCAACTCGGGCTCGACGCGCGGTTAGAAGAATACTTCGGGAAAGATAACCTTCGAAACAGTCTTGACGGGCTGAATATGGGAGCAGAACTTCAAGAACAATTTGAAGCGGCAAAAGCAAAAACGTCCGAGCTGACCGAGTCTTTAGAGCCACTCACAGCCCAGACTTCCGAATTGTCGGAGGCAACGAAGTCGGCGGTTGAAGAAATGCAAGCGGTAGGTAATGAGGATATAGGAAATGTTACCGAGCAATTTCAAGACCAAATTGATGCTGTGACAGTGAAAATGACAGAACTTGTCGAGCCGATCAATGAAGTTACGGGGCAGGTTGCCTCCTTGGCAGAGCGCATGGCAGAAATAGGCGATCCGGCACGGCAAGCCCCCGAGAGCCAACAGCCCAATGTAGAAAACAACATCACAAACCAAATCACTATATCCGAAGCGCACGCTTGGGATAGCGAGCATATTCAGGATTTGGCAGATAAGGTTGCTGACATCCTGTCGCCGCGTTTGGTTGATGTCCTCGGAGGTGACAACAATGCGTATTAAAATCGGCGATGTCTGGACTTTGACTGTGGAAAATTGGGCAGTGCAACCCGACGATCGACAAGAAATGGTTGAAGTTATCGGAGGGGTCGTCGTTCAAGACTTCGGACACGTCGTGGCAGGCGACAAAATCAGTTGCAAAATAAGTGTCCGGCAGAATGATGCGCCGACGTTGTTTAATTATTGGCACGAACGGGCATTGATAGATGTGAAGGATGAAAGCGGAATCGTTTGGAATAATCGGCGCGTGGTAATAAAAAGTTATTCGTATCGACCTCATTTTGCGAATGTCTACGACGCCGATATAGAACTTTGGGGGAAATGATATGGCACATATTCATTTGTTCAAAAACAATCCGACCGCAGGCGACATTGACGGAACGGAACTGTCGCAAGGCGACGGAACTCAACCGTTGACAGCAATACTCAACGCTAACGAGGGCGAATCTTCGGCTCAAAAGGTAGCGGTACGCTGTGCGGCGGGCTACAGCATAGAGGGCGCTTGCGATATTTACTTCGACGGCAACACGGCGGATAAATGGGCGGTAGCACCGGACAATGATTATACGAACGAAACATTAGCGTTGACCTTCGGAGATTGGCAGGACAGTATGACCATCGGCGGAGTGTCGACGGTGAACAATGTGTTTTGGGTGAGGGCAACGTCATCGTCCGTCGAAAGCCCGCAAAACGATACGAGCGTTACCTTGTGCGCCGAAGGTTTAGTGGTAGAGATCAATGGATAGCGCGACAAAAGTGCTGCTCACATTCCGCGAGAGTGCTACAAAAGATGAGTGTGATAGCGACACGTCTACATGGGTAGCGATCGGCAATCCGACAATCGGCTCGGCGAACAGCAAGTTCGGCAGTGCATTGCAACTTGACGGCGCAAGCGGAATCGCGATGAGTGAAGGAATCCCTCTTGGCGGCGCCGACTTTACAATCGATTTTTGGATGCATTTAGATAAGTATTCTTCCGGTCGACTGCTTGATACCGAGCCGCGCTGGTTTTATGTTGAGCGCAATGTTGGGGACACCAACAGTCTGTTCGTCTGCTTTGATAACGGATACGGAGTATTCGACAGCGACGCCTATATCGCCAAGGAGTATCCGTTTTATGAAGACGATATGGACAGCGATACTTTTGTTGATACCTATATCAATGAAGGTACTATCAACGATGAGATACTCAGTCGCTCAACTAAAATAGCCAGCACTTACCGGTACTCTTACTTCGGGAAGGACAGCGGAATATATGATTATGAGAATGACGTTTTTCTGGGATATTTTATCCTTACAGAAGGGCTGAAACATGTAGCAATCATCTACAGCCATGCCAATCATTTTTTAGGATTATTCATCGACGGGACGCTAGAGAACTTTGAACAGTACACGTGCACGCGCGCGAATATCAAATTTTATTTGGGCTGTAAATCTGATTCAACCTCAGGTCAGATAGGGACGATAAGCGAGTTCAGAATAAGTGACGGCGTCGCCCGTTGGATCACTGATGACAACAATTCGCTGATCAAGCCCGTGGATTTTGATGAACACGCCACCGATCAAGATAACTGGTTTGTCCCGCCTACCGAATCTTACCGCGATCCATTAAACGCCCGCGAGCAAGCAAACGGTGATACATTACGACGTCTGCTCCCCCACGATGTAGAACGCGCGGCGGCTGATACCCTCCGGCATATTAACGCAGGGCGAGAACGAGTCGACGCCGATACTTGCAGACGGCTGCATGAACGGGCAACGATGCCGACCGCGCGGCAATTAAACAAACGAGAGCGTGTGATCGCCGATACTGCACTCTGCAACCCGTTTGCATTGTATTATCGGCTTGACGCATCAGGCAACTTGCAAAACACGTTGGCGACTTCGGAAGTGTTATCGCTCGACATACTTCTACAAGAAAGAACGCTGTCGGACAGGTTCACGGTACAAACAACAGGCGAACGATGGCAAGTCGGCAGTCGCGCTAAGGGGCAACTTCTTGATTATGAGTTTTCGTTTTTAGTCGAGAGTGTGAACGACAACAGGGGCATTCGGACTCTGACAAGCATGTACGATCAAGATGAGTTGCTCTACACTAAGATTTTCCCAACAATTATAGTCGACTATGAAACAGGAAGTGCTTACGGAAAAGGCAGCGCCATTTCATATCTTGAGCCTCAAGACATTTACGAATACTCAATGCACGGACGCAAGGTCGGCAGTGCCGGCGTCTACATGATACAGTTAGCGAAATACTTGGGGTTGAATATTGTCCTGCATATCGATGACTTTGTTTCAACGGAAGACTTTACAGCTAGAAACATCTCATATCATGACTTAATACAGGGATTATTTTCGTGGACTTCGCGCGTTCCGCGTCGAATGATTAACGTCTTTATTCGCGGGAAAACATTATATTGCATTCAACGAGGATCGGAGCAAACAGTTTTCGATATCTCGGATTGGACTCATTCGGAACCACAGATTGAACGCTCGATAGTACGCTCGTTGTTTAATAATCCGCTCCCCCATAATAATTCGGATGATGATGATGATGATGATGATGATGATGATGACATGAGAGCATGGCAAGATGAAGATGATGTCGCGACCCCATTTTCCGGCACTCTGAATTTTTCCGATCAACCTTGGGGCACTCAACTGAAGCATATGTTGAAATATCAGGACGGACTTATAGTCGAAGAATCTCAATCAACATTTGCACTGTATAGAAACAAGGAAAAATCCTCCAACAGTAGGGTTACCTATACCTATGAAATAATGTATCCGGCAGGAACAACAGACTTGCAAATATTTTTTCACGGAGATGAACTGCCGAAATCTTACTATCTAAAATCCAAGACTGAAAAAAATTCTACCGTGGACGAGACGCAGGACCCGCCGACAAAATCAACAACAGACTCTGTAACGCACTATTCTTATTCGTACACAGACAGCGGCGATATCTATCTCACACATGAACATACCCGGAGCACAACGACATCATACGTTCGTGAAAAACGTTTAATAAGCTCCAAAACTGACAGTTCCGGCAACACAACGAACGAGTATTTTATTGCATGGTTTGTGGAGGAATATACAGAAACAACGAATCAGACAAATCATGTACCTCTGGGCAATGGTTTCTACGCAACGAGCATGTATTCGAACGGCGAACCGAAAGGCTCTAGCATATCGCAAGGTGCGCCCGGGAATGCCATTACCCCGTTCACCGTTAATCAGGTTCAAAAAACGTTTCATATATCCGAACCTACCGCCAATCCCGAACCTACCGGCAATCCCGAATCTCCCAGCGAAGCGCGGAGGCGCTGGCGACAACGTCTCTCCCCCATCGTAGATACGTCGTTTCCTGTTGATGATACCGCTATGCTCTACAGTTTGACGGATGAAATTTATTGGATGAATCGCAAAACCGAAGAACGCATTCGGCTTAATCTGATATCCGAAATAAGAAACGGCATACCCGAGCAGACGCACATAATCGATTTTACCGAACGCGTATTGTTCGACGGGAACGAATATTTTTTGGAGTCGAACAGAATCCAGTTTACTCCAAGGCGGCTCATACAGCATTTGCAATTAGTGAGGTGGTACTAATGGGCGTAACAAAAATGATGTCGGATGTACGAAAAGCAATGATGAATCGGATCGAAAATGAAGGTCGTGCGATGCGTGGTAAGTTGCGTTCCGGTTTCTTGCAAGTAGGCAGTAAAAGTTATCCCGTCGCGCAAGCGGTCGATGTCAACGTTGCGGACAGAGGGCGCGTATGGGCGATGCGTGCTCGGAACGGTAAAGTCGTTATCGTAGGGCAGTAGCTATGATGTATCGAGCGCGCATAGATGCGGTGAACGGTTTGCGCGTCCTAGCGGACGGCAAATGGTTGATCTGCATCGGCAATGCACCCGTGAAAGTCGGCGATCGCGTTTGGACGGACGGGCGCTGCATCTATGGTAATCACCGCGTGTCGGAGCAGCCCATTGTGATCACTCCTCAACAGGAAGACGTCATGGTTATTCCGATCCTGTTCAGAGACAGATACAGACCGTCAAGCACAGCGGTGCGCCCCGATCATGTATACCTTTCCTCTATCAAAGCAAAGGGCGCGCTGTTGCCGTTTGAAACAGCTCAGGATTTTACCCCGCCGGCGCAATCAGACTACTACTTCACGGCGGGGAAAATAAAAAACAAAAGTGCGGTTGTGGCTGTAGATGTTAATGCAACTGGTATCTCTGAATCTTATAGAGGTACTTGCGATAATCTATTCATGTCTGCCGACGGTGATATCTATCGTGTTTGCGGTTATTCAGTTTTTAAAAATAACGGGACGGATTCTTTTTATTCGGGATCACGTATAGTAAGAAGTTCAGGGTTTTATAACCATACATATACAGATGTCTTTGGCAACGTTGTGCAAGGATGGGCGATTGCCGGTAACTCATGGATCGATCTCGCTGGGAATTATTATTGTTTGGGATTGGGTTTTGTTGAGGCAGTTTCAGTAAGCGTGCTTCATGAGTCTACCGATGGGGATACAGTGTTATATAGTGACTATTATGATTGGTTTTTTATCGAAAATAACAAGGTAACTCTACTGTACCGTGTCGAGTCCACAATATTAAATGTAGGATTCGGCTTTAAACCGTTTGGTATACAGTCACCTGACGATGTGGCTATCTATGTTGTAGGGAGACAGGATATCGCGAAAACTTGGACGCCTTATTCAATATATCTGCCATGTCAAAACGGTGGAAAGGGCGGTTGGTATTCTTTCGACTGTAAGTTTGAAACTGGCGATCTAAGAGATATCTCAGGGTGGCTGCTGACTGATCATAAGCGCGGATATTTTTGCACAGGGCTTAAATTCTTTGACGCCGCCAAGAAAGAATTGTTTGCTTTGACAGATGAGGATTTTTCGTCTATCGGACTATCGATTGACGGGAGTGCTGTTTTGGCTCGTGGGTCTGATGGGCGCCCGCTTTATACGATTACCTCTAATAAGATACCGGTGATAGATTTTTATCAAATACGTGATGACGACTTTCTTATTTTGTATAATCTCGAGGGAAGGTACGGGCGAGTTCTCCGATATCAAGACAAGACACTGTATGAGGTAGATACGGGGCTTGATCCGCGAAACTTAAAGTATATGTTCGCGATTTGCCCGTTCAAGAAAAAGAAATGGAAAAACGCTGCCCGTACCCTCGCAAAGAGCATATCTGACGCCCCGTCGATCATTATTGCGCAGGGATAAAGAACGGATATTATTTTGATCTCTAATTGAGAAATGAGGTGCTCCAATGGACGGATTTTTTACGCCGACGGCGGTAGCGACGGTGGGGTTCCCGATCGTGATGTGCATCTGGCTGATACGCAGCGGACAACAGACCATCGCCGACAACACCAAGTCGAATACGGAGCTGACCAAAGCGATATCGAAATTGACAGAGGCGGTGGGCTCGCAAAATACGCGGATCGAGCACATATCCGACAGCATCAGCCGCGTTGACGGCAATGTTTTGCATCTGACAGAACTTTTTGTGGAACACAAGACGAAAATCGAGAAAACCGATCACTGACAGAGGTATTAAGCATGCTCGTTTCGCGGAAGCTCATTCGTCAACGCCTTAAAGATTGCACCCGCGCGGAGTATCTTGCAGTCACGGACGCGGCTAAACTTTCGCCCGTGCAAAAATCCGTGCTCGACCTTTTCATCGTCAAGCGGTTGCCGATCGCCGAGATCGCCTTTCGCCTGTCGTTCTGTGAATCGCTCGTCCGGCTCCGCCTTGCAGAGGCTTACGACAAAATCCCTGCCGCCATTGCGTGAGCGCATCGATCGTTGCAAGCAGTTGGCGGCGCTGATCGGGCGGCGCGGCTATGAAATTGACGATCAGCTTTGCCTCATCAGCCGCCAGCGCCCATTCGGTTTCGAGGGCGACTTTTAATTTGCTTTCGCGATCCAAAAACATTTCCCCGTCGCCCGTCCATACCCAATCCGCGTTTACTCCGAACATCAAACCGAGCATTTTTACGTGCCGCGCGGATATCGGACGCTGATCTTGTTCCATTTGCGAAATGCCGCCTTTGGTCAAGCCGACCATATCCGCCATTTTCGCTTGCGACAGCCCGAGCGCTTGTCGAACCGTTTTTATTCGTTCGTTTACCGGATTCATGATCCCATCTCCTTTCGTATGTATTTTACTATCGACAAAACTTTTGTCAATTTTTTTGTTTTGTTGCTTGACACTAAATTTTGTGTGTGATATCATAAAGCACGACAAAAGGATATTAACAAAACAAAATCAATCAACAGAAAGGAGGCGATATAATGAATACCGACAGCAAGGCAAATTCTAAGCATCAGGCAGCATACGACGAGTTCGTTGCCACGATCAAAGAAGTGAACCAGCATACAGGGCGGAATGTCAATATTGACGAACAGCTCGCAAAGATCAAAGCCGCAGCGGAAAAATTAAGTGAGATCAAATCATATTTAATTAAATGACTTTAGCAAAGGACAACACATCGCAATAGGCGGTCAACCGACCGTCTTTTTTTTGTATCATCTTTAGCGTTTCTTTAGCGTTTTTGCACGCGCATTAGTGCTATTCTGCCGCTATGAGCTACGTGTTTTTCAATCCGAATCCCTCAGGCAAGCGAATCGGCGATTGCGTGATCCGTGCTATCGCGAAGATCACCGATCAGACGTGGACGGATACCTACATCGACATCGCGCTTAAAGGCTTTGAGCTATGCGATATGCCGTCGAGCAATGCGGTTTGGGCGTCATACCTTCGACAGCGCGGCTTCCGACGTTTCATCATTTCCGACGATTGCGCCGATTGCTACACCGTCAATGATTTTTGCGTCGACTTTCCGCGCGGAGCGTATCTGCTTGCAACGGGCTCTCACGTCGTTACCGTCGTCGACGGAAATTATTTCGACGCGTGGGACTCGGGCTCGGAAGTTCCCGTTGCTTTTTGGACTAAGGAGTTAATCCATGGCTAATTTCTTCGGCGGATATTCCCCGCCGCAACCATTTCTGCCCTATCAGTCACCGCCGACCAACAACACAGTCTCGGTCGTCACGGTGCAAGGAGAGGCAGGCGCCAGAGTATATCCCGTCGCCGCAGGCAACACCGTCTTGCTGATCGACTTCGACGCCAAAAAATTTTGGTTGAAGTCGACCGACACAAACGGCATGCCTTCTCGTTTCGCAACCTTCAACTTTTCGGAGGAAGTCAAGGCGTCCGGCGACGCAGGGCAATTCATTTCGCGTAACGAGTTCGATGCTTTGAAACAAAACATCGACGCGCAGTTTAAACAGCTCGCCGACATCGTAAAGGGAGGGCTCGGCAATGCTTCAACAGCTCCTTCAAAACCCGTTGCTGTTTCAACAGAAATTTAATGACTTCGCCCGTCAATTCAACGCGGGCGTCAATCCGCAACAGCTCGTTCAGAATCTGTTAAACACAGGCAAGATGACGCAAGACCAGTTCAACCAATTCCGAACCATCGCGAATCAGTTGACGGGAATGCGTCTCTAAATATATTTGGAGGCTGATATCTTATGTTTAATCTCGGCGGTATCGAAATTCAAGAACAAATCGGAATGACGAGCATGCCCCAGAAGGCAGCGTCGGCATGGAGCGGGGCGCTCGAAGGCAAGCTCGTCGGAGCGACCTACAAGCCGATCGCTTATGTCGGGACGCAGGTCGTCAAAGGAGTTAATCACATTTTCATTGCCGAACAGACGCTCATTGTCGCAACGCCCGAGCGCCACATCGTCCTTGTCACCATTAACGAGTTCGACGGGAATTATTCAATCGTCGGCATTGATCGCATCATCTAATCGGAGGCTCACTCATGGATATTGGAAACGGAATGAGCCCTGCAGACTTCGCGGCTGTGATGAACGGTAACCGCAACGGCTTCGGAGGCTACGGAGGCTTCGGAGACGGCGCGGGCGCTTGGTGGATCATCATCTTGTTCTTGTTCGCAATGAACGGCGGATGGGGCAATGGCGGTTGGGGCAATCGCGGCGGTGCCATGCCTTACATCGTCAATAACGACACTCAGACCGACATTCAGCGCGGTTTTGATCAGCAGTCTCTTATGGCGGGCATCGGCAACTTGACGAACGCCGTCTCTAGCGGTTTTGCCAACGCCGAAGTCTCACGTTGCAACGCTCAAACGAACTTACTGCAGACGCTCAACGCCAATCAGAACGCAAGCACGGCGGCTATGAATCAGATCGCCATGGGCTTGCAGAATTGCTGTTGTGAAAACCGCGCGGGGCTTGCCGACTTAAAGTATACGGTTGCCACGGAAAATTGCGCCGACCGTCAAGCGATATCGGACGGGCTCCGTGATGTGATCGCCAACAACACCGCCAACACCAACGCTTTAATGTCTTCGATCAACTCGGGCATTCAAGCAATCAAAGACGACCTCTGTCAGGATCGACTCGACGCCGCCAACCGACAGATCGCTCAACTTCAGACACAACTCAACATGGCAAATTTGGCGGCAAGTCAAACCGCGCAAACCGCGCAACTTATTCAGGATAACAACGCTCAGACTGCCGCGCTCATTCAGCGCATCGCTCCCGCGCCCACCCCCAGTTATACCGTCCCTAATCCTTACACAGGCTGTTGCGGCAATCAAGGATACTACGGCGGTTGCGGTTGCACGGGATAAGGGAGGCGCTCGACATGGCTGAATGGAGCGCCAATGCTCTGCAAACCGTCAATCCCGGTGAGACTATCGTTTTTACCGAAAATCCCGTTCCCTGTCGGCGCGGCTTGATCCGTCACCGTGACGATACAGGCAACTTTCTGTTGGCGGGCTACGTGCCACGGCAAAGCGGTTGTCAATGTCAACGTCAGCGTTCGGCTAATTATCTTGTCGACTTCGGAGCAAACATCGCGATCCCCGAGGGCGGTACCGTCGGCGCAATCTCCGTTGCGCTTACCATCGACGGCGCTACGATCCCGTCAAGTTCGATGATCGTCACGCCTGCCGCCGTAAATCAATTCTTCAATGTCAGCCGCGCGATCAATGCCCCCGTTTTCAACGGCTGTTGCGAATCGCTGGCTGTTCGTAATACAAGCAATCAGGCAATACTCGTGCAAAACGCCAACATCATTATCAGCCGCCCCGATCTGGCTGTTACGAGATAAGGAGGCTCGACGATGCATAAGACGCTTGAAAAAATTCAAGACGCGGTCGAAGAGGCTATTCGTCCGATCATCGCAAAAGGCGCCGCTATGAATGCCGCCGAGCTCGACGTTCTCACGAAAGCCGTTTGCACCATTGAAAAGATCAATCAGATCGAAACTGCCGAGGATTATTCGCGCGATCGAAGTTTCGACGACGGCAATTCTTTTCGACGCGGACGGAGCCCGAGCACCGGCAGATATGTCAGCCGCGATCCAATGCCGCACTTTGAAGGCGCGACCGCCCGCCGTTTCTATGACGGCGATATGTCGCGTTCCGGCGGCTACAGCGGACATTCCATCAAGGATCGCATGGTCTCACAACTTGAAAAAATGTATGACGAGGCGCAAACCGATCACGAACGTCACGTTCTCGATACTTGGTTGCGCCGTATTCACAACGAGTAAAATCAAAGGCGTCTCTGTTTTCGGAGGCGCCTTTTTAGTCTATGAGGTGAACGCCATGAAGATTTTCGTCAATCCCGGACATGCCCCCGATCCCATTGACGATCCCGGCGCCGTCAACGTCCGACTCGGGCTAAAGGAATCGCTCATTGCGCGGCGCATTGGTGAGCGTGTTGCCACTTACCTTGCCAATGTCGGATATACCGTCAAAGTCTTTCAGTTCGACGGGCTAAGTCAAATTTGCGACGCCGCCAATAATTGGGACTCCGACTTGTTTGTTTCAATTCACTGCAACGCCGCCAACGGGCTTGCGCGCGGGACGGAAACTTTCCATGCTCCTTACTCCGCAAAAGGTTATCTGCTGGCGCGGGCTATTCATCAACAGATTGTCGGCTCTATCGACGTGCCTTATCGTTATTGGGATCGCGGCGTCAAGCAAGCGGGCTATTACGTCCTAAAGTATACCGACATGCCCGCCGTTCTCGTCGAGACTGCATTCATCGATAACGACGACGACGCACAGCTTTTGGTCGAGCGTGAAGATGATTTTGCCCGTGCCATTGCGCGCGGCGTCTCCGACTTCTATAAATAAAAAGTAGCTCCCTTTCGACTATATTTTTGTTAATCAAACGAAACTTTTTCTTGACTTTTAGTTTCGGCTATGATAACATTCGCATCGTCAACAGGCAATCAGCCGAAATTCGAAAGGAGAGAAAGACATGAAGGCAGAAGTTATCCTCAAGGCGACGGTCTCGACCGTTATCGAAATCGAATACGACGATGAAAACGAACTCGACGCCGAACTCGACGACGCGGCGGATCGTTTCTACGAGCACTGCACCCAGGACTTTGACGGCTACATGGTTGACGCCGACGAGTGCACAGCACAAGACTATTACGAGTACCGGGAAGATAGCGATCGCGAACTCAAATTGCAGTGCAACGCCGCAAATCTCGTAGACGCATTAGTAGCAATGATCGACGACGATCGCGTTAGCTGTCTCGGCGATAAGCGCGATATACGCGATACGATCCGCAGAGCTATCTACAGCTAAGCGATACCCGACGACACATAAACTAAGACCGCCGACACCGGCGGTTTTTTTTGCGTTCATTCCCGATGCTCCTGTATGTCAAACAGTTTGGCGCCGCAATGCGGGCAATAATTTTGCGGTTGACTGTGGAATTTCCCGCACGTCGGACATAAATAACTCTTTTGCTTGATCCCCGTCGGGCGACAAATGATATACAGCGGCAAGAATATTATCGTCAAAAAGAATACGCCGAGCGCCCACAATACCGGTGAGGAACTGCCGCGACTTTTCGCATCACTGTATACCAACGCGCTGATCGTCACTACCACGAACAAGGCGAATCCCCACATACAAATCATCTCCTTTGTTCTTGCAACTATTTTACTCATTTGCACTAAGAAAAGCAACACGGAAAATAAAAACTTAATCGTTTTGTTGACACCGCGCGCTTTTCGATATACAATCCGTTAAAAAAAAAACTTAAGTAAAGGAGGATTGGCAGCTTGAAAATGTCCTTGAAGTCTTACAGAGTCAACAAGAATTTGACGCAGGACGAAGCCGCCGCTCAGTTGGGCATATCGCGCGCGGCTCTTGCAAGATATGAGACGGGGCGCGGGTTTCCGAACGTTCCTCTCATTCAAAAGATCGAGCAATTGTACGGCATATCTTTTGTGGACATTGATTTTATGCACGACAGGGAGTCCGACAGTACGGAAACGTCATGATAAACACAAGAAACGTCGTGCTTGCCGTTCGTGATGTGCCCGATCACGCCGTCCACACCGTTAATAATCTCCGTTGCGCCGTCTTCAAAGACGCCGCCGTTTTCTTCCACATCGACGACATTGCTAAACGTCTCGGAATTCCCGATAACTGGGCATATCTCGAAAGGAAACTCCGCGCATCGCGCGCCATCAGCAAAACTCACATCATACCTTTAGAGACCAAACGACGCGGATTTTTCCTCCGATCCGATGCTACTCTTTCGCTCGTGGATCAGCTGATACACGATGCGCGGTCTCATTACACGCGATTCTGCCGACAAACTTTCAGAGACGAAGTTCTGATACCAACCACCATCGAACTTGCCGCGTTGGCGCGTGTCGCGGCTAATACTCCGTCAAACGATCGTTGACTACGGCGGCTTCCGCACGGAGCCGTCACGTGAGCGATCGGGCGACTTCTGGGTTTCACTAAAATTTTATGAAAAGAGGTGAACCCCTGCCTCACAACAAAATGGGTTGTCGCCGATCGGGGGCGCGCGCACGAAGAATTACATCCCGCTTTGTCGCTCGCCACCATTGCTCAAATTTATTCTAGGAGTGAGGTTTTATGCCTGCCAAAAAGAATTCGGTCGAAGAAAGGATCGAGATTCCGCCGCTCAACATCAAAACTTTTGTCTTGACGATTGTCGGCGATTCTCCTCTCATCGTCCACGCTTGGAGTGACAAGGCGAAACGCATGATGCTCGAAAAGCAGACCAAAAAGGCGACCGCCGGTAAGGAAATTCGCAAGCCCTATGTCGAATTTGCCGATTCCCTCTACTGGCTCACGCCCAAGCCCGATCTCGACGGGCTGTCCGACGAAAAAGCGGCAGAGATTATCGATAAGGCGATCCCCAATGCAAAGTTCGGATTCCCGACCGTCGGTATTAAAGCCGCTGCCGCCTCCGGTGGTTTTCGCTCGAAAGTCACGAAGAACAAAACCGATGCGCGCGCTGCCTTCCATCTGCAGGGCATCTATGCCGTGATCGAAGGCACGCCGCAAATCCGCGAAGACATGGTTAAAATCGGGCAGGGCACTGCCGACCTTCGCTATCGCGGCGAGTTTCCGACGTGGCAGACTTCTTTGACAGTCGAATACAACGAGCGGGCTATGAGCGCCGAGCAGATCGTCAATCTCTTCAATATCGGAGGCTTCGCTTGCGGCATTGGAGAATGGCGCCCCGAAAAAGGCGGCGACTACGGCCGATATCACGTCAAAATCGGTTAATCGCGGCAGATAAGGTAAGGTGCGGCAGGGTTAGGTGTCGCGTGGTTTGGCAGGCCCGGCAGGGCGTGTTTAGGCTCGGCATGGTTAGGCTCGGCACGGTTTGGCAGGCACGGTTAGGGTGGCAGGATAAGGCATGGCGAGACAAGGTACGGCAGGCTCGGCAGGGCTCGGTTCGGTAAGTTCAGGCTTGGCGCGGCGAGTTTCGGCACGGCATGGCAGGCTTGGCATGGATATTCACTTCGGAGGTGCTCATATGATTTACCAAAAGAAATACACTTGGCGCATCAATAATCAGCCCGTCGACGCGCAATCTGCGGGTGAACATCTCGCGGCGCTCGAACTTCAACACAATTCTTTGACGCCCGAACTTGTGCTCGACGATGCGCGACCGTCCGACGCCCTTCTTCATCCCTGCTTTGAATGGGACGATACTAAAGCCGCTGAAAAGTATCGCGTCGAGCAGGCGCGCTACATCATCGGAAACATCGTCGTCCACATCGAACAGCGCGAATCGGAAAAAATCCCCGAGACGACCAGGGCGTTTATCAGTATCACTCCGTTGCCTCACAAGGGCGAATTTGTTTCCGTCAAGCGCGCCTTCAGCAATGAGACTTATCACGAACAAATTCTTCAAAACGCGCTCGCCGAACTCCGCGCATTTCAAAAGAAATACAACGGATTGACGGAACTCGACGCCGTGTTTTCCGTCATCGATCAAGTTTGCGCCGACCAACA
This sequence comes from uncultured Selenomonadales bacterium, assembly GCA_937915885.1. GTDB lineage: Bacteria > Bacillota > Negativicutes > Selenomonadales > Selenomonadaceae > Quinella. Next base: position 31,270 of record CALGGP010000346.1, read on the forward strand.
ACCGTCGGCAGGAGGCTCCGTATGAAAAAATTTACGGGCTACTACGACAGTCACGGCGTGCCGATCTACGACGGCGACGTTCTTACCGATCGCCGCATCGATCATTACACGTCGAGGGATCGCTTCCGCGTCTCGTTCGATACAACCGTCGGTCGTTGGTGCGTCCGCTCCGTCGATAAGTGCCGCCCCTCTTATTGGGAGTTGGCATGCGTGGCGCGATCCGCTCCTCCAACCGAAAAAAGAATGGAAGGATAAAAAGATGCGTGAGATCAAATTTCGTGGCAGAGACATAAGCGGAGGAGCATGGGTCACCGGCGACCTTAATATTCTTGCTGACGGACGCGTTTATATTCTGCACCCCGTCAATACGCAAGCGCTATACTCTTGCCGTTTTGCAGGCGTATCTGTCGAGCCCGAGTCGGTCGGGCAATTCACCGGTTTCAAAGATAAGGAAGGCAAAGAAATTTTTGAAGGCGATATCCTCATTACCGACAAGCTCGGCGATGTTGACGATCCCAGTTTCCTTGTCGTTTGGCACGACGGCGGTTGGGCTCTCGTCGATCCCATTACCGACAAATATATCGATTTCCTCACATCATACAACGCCGATAATTTTTTCGTCATGCGCTCGTGAATTGAAAGGAGTATTTTTGTGTCTGCCGAAAACAGCATTGCAGTCGTCGTAAAAAACGACGCTATTCAAAAACGTTTTTCAGACGTTCTCGGTAAGAGTGCTCCCGCCTTCATTTCCTCCGTCATTTCTACCGTCAAGAACACGCCCGCTTTGCAGAAATGCGACCCCATGTCTGTGTTGACTGCCGCGATAAATGCCGCTACACTTAGACTTGCCGTCAACCCCAATCTCGGACAAGCATATCTCGTTCCCTTCAACAATCAGTGTCAACTGCAGATCGGTTGGAAAGGTCTCGTCCAACTTGCACAGCGGAGCAAGCGCTATAAATCCATCACCGCCGTTGCCGTTTACGAGGGCGAGATCATTTCCTTCAACAAGTTCACCGAGGAAGTCATTTACGGCGACAAAATCTCTGATACTCTTGTCGGCTTTTTCGCCAGATTCGAACTCATTGACGGCTTTACCAAATCTATGTTTTGGTCGACTGCCGACATGGAGCAACACGCATTGAAATTTTCTAAGTCGTATCGTTACGACAAGCAAAACAATCGGACTACTTCCGTTTGGTCTTCCAATTTCGAGGCGATGGGCATTAAGACTTTGCTACGTCGACTGTTGAGCCAATACGGGCCGCTGTCGATCGATGATAACGCCATGGCATTTGCCTTGTCGGAGGAGCCGATCCCGGTCAACGACGAAACGCCCGTCGAAGAGATCACCGTCCCGTTCGACGATACTACCAAGAAGGGCGGCGACACCAATGAAACTTAAGGTTACTCTCACCGACGGGCTTACAAAAGCCGACTACTCCGATGAATGCATTGCCTCACAAATCAAAGAAAAATATCCGCATGCCGTTTTCGTCGAAGTCACACTTCGTGCCGATCCATCCGGCGGCTATTTTGCGGATTGCACTGTTGACAACGTCCGCTTTGAGCGCATCAGACGCATTACCGGCTATCTTTAGCGGCGACCTTAACTCGTGGAACGATGCAAAGCGCGCCGAGGAGCGCGATCGCGTCAAGCACGGCATCGACGAGACGCCCGAGGACAATCCCGCGCTCGGTGATCCCGACGATCAGCCCGCGTCCAATGATGAAGCGGTTGCCTTCGCCGACGAGCCCGTTGACAAGTCTGCAGTCATCCGCGTCGCTCATATCGATCCTTACCGTCCGCCCGTTCCAAAAGAATGGGCTGATCAGGAACGTTGGTATTGGCGCAATTACATTGACTGAGGAATTATTCATGAACATTAAATTCACGGTAGAAACGACGCCTTATCCGCAACCGCGTCCGCGTGTCTCTCGTCGGAGCGTTTTCGAGCCGAGGCGCATCACCAATTACAAAAGAATGATCGGATTGAAGGGGCGCAACGTAATGCGCGGGCGCCCCGCATTCTCGACGCCGATCCACGTTGCGCTCACCGTCCGACGCAACATCAAAGTCGACAGTCACAACTTCGGCGACGCCGACAATCACGCAAAGGCAGTACTCGACGCGTTGACCGGAGTGTGCTACGAAGACGACGCGTCGATTGTAAGTTTGAGCGTTCGGAAGGAGAAATCCGATCGCGAAGGCGTTGACATTTTCATTTCCGATGAGGAGGATTATCATGCTGACCGATGAAAGCCGTATCGAAGAGTACGTGGACACCGAGCCCATGACCGCCGCAGAATTTCTCATTGATGAAATTGCAAAGCATCAGCGCGCGATCGAGACTGCAAAATCGGTAGCAGATTCTATTCTCGAGGCGCGCAGGAAAGAGATTATGACTTGGCGCGATGAAAAGTTGATTGCGCCGGAACAAGCCGCCATCGATCGGCTCGAGCCTCTGCTCCGCAGCATCGTCGAGCGTAAGACCAAGGGCACAGGTAAAAAATCGCTGTCACTGCCGAGCGGACGCGCGGGCTTTCGCAGTGTCGAGCCGTCCTTCTTTTTCCATGGTGAAAAAGCCGACGCCACCAACGGGCTTTTCGTTGCCGAACTTGCTCTCAAGGGCAAGTCTCCCTACATAAAACAAAAGCCCGTCCTTGACTGGACAGGCTTTAAGCAATCTTTACGTATTGCCGACGACGGCTCCGTTTGCACCTCTGACGGCGAATTGATCGACGGGCTGACCGCGCAAATCAACCCCGATAAATTTTACGTAAAAAAGTTTGCACAACCCGTTCGTGACGTTGTATAATGCAAAAAAAATTAGTCGCTTCGCGCGGCTAAAGAAAAACGGTGATTAAATTATGTCACATCAAGAGAGATTTGTCAATACCAATCGAACCGATAACAGAGAAGCACTTGACGCCGCAAGGGCTAAGCTCCCCGAGTATCTCGAACGAGCACTGGGGCTTGATCCGTCCAAAAATATGCTCTGCATTTTCCACGCGGAAGAAAAACCGAGCATGGCTTTGACGCCCGACGGCTTACACGTCAAGTGCTTTTCTTGTGGCGTCGTTGCCGATCTCGTCGACGTGATCGCCCAAGCTGAAGGGCTGCAACCACGCTCGAAAGAGGCCATCGACCGCGCCATTGAATGGGCGGGCACCGGACACCTTATCAATCATCCGCGCGGAACTTCAAAAAAGCCGCCCGCAAAAAAATCCGACGCTCCGAAGAAAACGACGGACGACAACAAGGCGACCGATCCGCCGCAGGAACCTCCCAATTTCCATGATTATATCGAAGAATGCGCCTCTCACTTCGACGAGCCCGACTGCATCAGTTATCTCGAAACGCGCGGTTTCGGTGCCGACGACTTTGATACACTCCGCGCCTTCCGCATCGGCTTTGACGTTAAGAAACGACTGCTGATTATTCCTCACTCCGATTTTTATTACACCGCGCGACCGATCGATCCCGTCGATAAGGCAGACCGTTTCAAGCATAATCCGAAAGGCGCCGCCGTCGAGATTTTCAATGCCGCCGCGCTGACCAATATCTCAAAACCTACCGAAGCATATTCCGGCGAAAATGATGTTGTCGTCGTTTGCGAAGGCGCCATCGACGCCTTGTCACTTATCGTTTGCGGCATTCCCGCCGTCGGCTTGCCCGGTGTACAAAACTGCCACCAGCAATTGATTAACGATTGCTTGATCGATCACCCGTTCGCCGACATTGGACGCTGCAATCTCGGATTAATCCTTGCCTTCGATAATGACAAAGGCGGCGAACTCGCGCTTGAAAATCTCAAGCCCAAACTTGACAAGGTTGAATTGTTATATTCGCGGATCGCTCCGCCCGCTGACTTCAACGACATTAACGACGCCTTCAAAGCCGATCGCACCGCTCTGACGACCGCCTTTAATCACGCGCGCGCAAAATTACTCGAAGACGTAGAATATCACGCGCGACATGTTTATTTGTCACGTTCCGCGCGGACTGCGCCTCATATTGTACTTGATGACGTTATCCTTAATGCGTTTGTAAGATATGATAGAACGGGCATGGATGCCGATATTTCTTTTCTTGTTTTCAATGATACTGCTCTGACTGCCGCCGCCGTCGCCAGTGATCTGGAGCCTGCCTTATACAGTTTGTATCGCAAATTCATCAAAAAACACGGCGTCGATATGTCTCACTTCAACAAGCAAGTTTCAAATTTCAAAAAGAAACTCGCCGCAGAAGACTCTAACGTTGTGCCCATTAATCCGACTGTCGTCGTCCGTCACGACGGCCCGCCTGAATTTATATCGGAAGGCGATCTGCCCAATCTTCCCGACGGCTCACAATGGAATTACGAACTCGAGCCCGACTGGCAAGTCGATCAAGGCGGCATTTATCGCTTGGTCGATCTTGGGCGCGGGAACTTTGAATGGCGCAAAGTCTCTCATTCCGCTATCTACATCTCTAACTTTATTCAGAATATCGACAACGGCACTCATAAACTGCAACTCTCCGCATACAATCATGGTTACGGTTGGAATTCGTCTCCTTCGCTCTCTGCCTCCGAACTCGGATCAACTCATAAGATCATCAACCTCGGCGACTGGGGCTTTGACGTGAACTCCAATAACGCAAAACACATCATCGACTACTTGTCGTCGTTCAAGGCATGCAACCCCTCTAATATCCCGCGCATCAAAACCGTCAATCGCCCCGGCTGGCAGAAAGACGGCTCTTTTGTTTATCCTAATGCAAGCGACACACTTCAACTTGACGGCGAACTGAAGGATATGCTGGCGCCCATCTTTACATCTGCAGGCGAAAAACAACCGATTATCGATCTGCTCAAAGAACATCGTGATAAGCCCGTGCTCAATCTCGTCGTCGGCGCCGCCCTTGCCGCTCCTCTCGTCAAAATATTGCACTGTCAAAATATCGCTGTTCATTTCTATAGCAATACGGGATCAGGTAAGTCGACCGTCAACAGAATTGCTATGGCTCTTTACGGCGATCCTGATGCCGAAGGCGCTCTCCCCACCGCAAACGCCACCAAATCAGGATTGGAACATTTCTTCGACGGCCGCCACGACTTGCCCGCGTTCGTTGAGGATATCGATTCCGTTTCCGACGAACGCTCCAGACGGATAATACAGGAATTGCCTTATCAATTCGTCAATCGAACAGGCAGACTCCGCGCAAAGAAAACCGGCGGCAACGATCGCTTGATTGACTTTCGCGGATCACTCATTACCAACGGCGAACGACCTTTAACCACCGCAACTTCATCAGGCGGCGGCAAACGCCGCCTCATTGAATACTGCGCCCCCGATCAGATTTTTGACAAGGATTCCGCGCGGATCGTTTCCGATACTCTTACAGAACATCACGGATTATTCGGCGCCACTTGGATTAAGTTCATTCAACGGCAAGGCAAACAAATATTCCGTAATGTGTACAATAAAATTCGGCTTGGTTCACCCGAAGTGGAAGGGCTCTATGAAATGTTCCCTGCCAAAATTCCTTTGCACATCGACACCATTTCTGCAATCACCATCGCCAACATTTTATTCTGCAAAATGATCGGCGACACTTCACGCGAAACTGAGCAATTTTATCTGCAATGGGCTGTCGATATGTTAGCAACGCTCCCCGACGAGATCGAAATTAAGGATTCCGAACGCGCTAAAGATTTTATCCGCGATTGGATGCTGTCTCACCCGAGGAACTTCACTTATCTGATAGACGCGAAAGACGATCCCAACACTCGAAGTTATGAAACCGACTCCGATATATCGGGCTATGAAAAATTCGGTGCTTGGCGTCAAAAATATGTGGCTGTATTTCCGACCGCCTTACGCAAAGCTCTTTCGGACGCGGGCTTTTCGCCCGACATCATTCTTAAACAGCTCGCCGACGACGGCTTTGTTATTCGCGGCGATGCTCGACATTTGGCGCGTAAGGTTAGAATAGATGATTCCCTTGTGTGGATGATTTGTATTGACAAATCGAAATTAAACGTCGCGCCGGAGAATGGAAATTCGCCGCAATCGCCCGCCACTGATCCGACCGATACGCCCAGCGACACGGCGCCACGCTCAAACGATCCGCCGAAACCCAAACCACCGGATTCTTATTACATGCCGCCCGACGAGCAATTTCCTCCGCTCGACGAGGGATATTGGGCATCACTCACCAAGGACGAAGGCGGCGTCAAAGTTTCCGAGCCGAAAGTTTCTTCTTCCGCGCCGACTAAGCCGAAGGTTACCAAGACCGAAGTCAAGCCGTCGACCGAAGTCAAAGCAGACACTGATTATTATCGAAAGGCAGCTGAGCAATATAATTATTCTTTGTTGAAAGCCGCCGACGCCGAATATAACACTGCTACCTTAAGCGACTTATTTCATGAAATAGATATTTTGGTGGAGCCCCTCGAAAAGCGTGAACTGCCCTCTATCGAAAGAAAGAACGCCGAGAAGAATTTTATCGCATTCTTTAAAACTCTCGATCCGAAGATTATAGATCAGCCTGTTTTTGACATATCCGACCCGCTTACCGCTAAGAGAGAAAGAGACCGGTTGAAGAGACTGTTTGCGACTTATGAATTATTCTTTGTTGAAGCGAACGACGCTCCCAGTCCCACGCCGCAACCGCCGACACCGGCTCCGTCGAAGGTTACCAATTCAAAATCGCCACAGACGCCGACAGCGCCGAAAGCTACCACCCCCAAGGTTACCACTCCGAAGCCCGCAAAAAAGAAGAATACAAAACAACCGCGACACTTCGGCGAAGAAGTAAAGCGACCGTATTTTGTCGACGACGGATCCGAGGATCCTAAAAAGCCACGCAAACAAAAAGACGACGGCGGAATGCCTCTGCCTTATGCTGATTATTATTCGGATGACGACGATTCCGAACGGATGCCCGAGCCCACAGATTGATTAAGAGACGCCGCCGAGCTAAAAAAATGAGCCGCCGCCGAGCGGCTTATTGACGTTCAGCCGACGAAAATTTTTCCGGCTGGTAACTGGTGAGTTCCCGCATGATGTTCCCGCATGATGTTCCCGCATGATGTTCCCGCATGATGTTCCCGCATAAACGGCGCGCCCGCCGACAGGAGAGTATGAAGAAAAAGCCGCCGTGACGCGGTTTTTTTGTTTGCCTGCACGCCGATCGGCAGGCACGGACGCCCCATAATCACGGCGAATGTTCCCACCAGACAAAGAAAATGTTCCCACCGTGTTCCCACCGAAAAGCCCGCCACGGCGCGATGTTCCCACTGTTCCCGCTGTTCCCACCGCATGATCACGCTTATATATGCCCGAGAGAGAGAAACATTTTCCGCCACAAATTTTTCGATCTCTTTTTTATTTCCTCCGCATCACGCGCATGAACGGAATATAAGCGGGAACTGTGGGAACTGTGGGAACTCTACTATTATTATTTATTTGATTAATTAGATATAAGTTGATTTGACGCGTTTTGCGACAGGGCTTTACGCAAAAAAAATGTTCCCACATAGATCCTTTCATGTGGGAACAGGCGGGAACACCACGCGGGAACATTCAAATGCTCGGCGACGGCGCGAGCCGCCAGTTGTTGATCATATCGATCGCCTTAAAGATTGCCTTGCGATGATCAGGCGGAGCCGTGACGAAGTTGGCAATCAGTGTTGCCTCATCAGCGGACAACCCCCATATTTCTTGTAGCTGGCACTGGAAATTCTGTTTTCGATCCATCAGCATTTCGCCTTCGCCCTGCAATATCCATTGCTCATTGACGCCCAACATCAGAGCCATCATTCTTAGGTGGCGTTTTGAAACAGGACGCTTGCCCTGCTCCATTTGCGAAATGCCACCTTTGGTTAATCCGACCAAATCTGCTGTTTCCTCTTGAGTTATCCCTGTCGCCAGTCTGGCGGCCTTCAATCGTCCGTGCATCGTATCCAGATCGCAAGCTAACGACCCCATATCACATCACCTCAACAGCATTGTAAATCACACGCAATTAAATTGCAACGTTGTTGTATTGAAAAATTCCTTTCAAAAAAAATAACGGCGCGGACGCCGTCTTAGATTGTCCCCGCGAAACGGCTTACCATCTCCGCTTCTTAGGCCACACGATTGATTCAAGAATTTCTTTTCGCTGATCGGGCAAGGCAGTGATCAAGTTGACGATCATCTTTGCCTCATTCGCCGGCACGTTCCATTGTGTTTCGAGCGACGAGAGCAGATAGCCCTTCCGATCCAACAGCATTTCGCCTTCGCCCGTCAACAACCAGTTCTCACTGACGCCCAATATATGAGTGATCAATCTGATTGCACTAGTCGGAACTTCGCGAACTTTTGTTTCCCACAAAGAAACGGCTGATTTCGTAACTCCGAGCCGAGCCGCCATTTGTCTTTGAGACAGACCCAACGCCAAGCGCGCCTTTACAATCCTTTCTTTTACTGTCGTCGTTTGCATAATATCACCTCCTTACGATCGCAATAATACCACAAACAAAACTGTGAAGTCAAGTTTTTTAGCCCTTTTTGTTGACAAATAAAAATAGACGTGATATCATAAAGGCACTTCAAAGAAAGGAGACAGAAGACATGCTGTATACAAGCAGATTCTTCAATCCGGAATTGCAGCAGAACCCCGATAAATACACCGTCGCCAGAATATCGGTTGGCGAGCCGCGATTCCTCAAGTACAAGCCCGTCGCTTGGATCAAAGAACTGGCACCGTTCGGATTACTTGAAATCAAGAGCAAATACGAATTCCGCGAGCGCTACATCGAGCGCCTCGAGTACTACGGAGTCGATTGGCTCAAAGCCCGCTTTGAGATATTGCAAGAGCGCGGCAAGCCCGTAGTCCTGTGCTGTTTCGAGGACGTCAGAAAGCTCGGCAACAATTGGTGTCACCGCACGATGTTGGCAGATTGGTTTTACGAGAAGACCGGCGAACGCATTCCCGAGCTCCCCGATCTGTCGCCCTTCAAAATCGAATTATCGGATACGCCCTTCACCGACCTGCTGAAAGATTTTCTCTAAAAGACTCCCCAAGTTATTCAAAGGCAATCCCCGCGCGGATCGCCTTATTTTTTTGTCTCAAAATCCCCCAATGAGCCCGCCGATTCGATCGATCGAGACCTTTGCACCTTAAAATTTTTTCGTGGCTGGTACCTGGTCACGGAGAAGGCTTTTTGGAAGGGGGAATGGGGGAAAATAGCCGTTTCAAAAAGCGAAAGTCTTTGATTTATCGAAGGGGGAATGGGGGAAAATAGCCGTTTCAAAAAGCGAAAGTCTTTGATTTATCGAAGGGGGAATGGGGGAAAATAGCCGTTTCAAAAAGCGAAAGTCTTTGATTTATCGAAGGGGGAATGGGGGAAAATAGCCGTTTCAAAAAGCGAAAGTCTTTGATTTATCGAAGGGGGAATGGGGGAAAATAGCCGTTTCAAAAAGCGAAAGTCTTTGATTTATCGAAGGGGGAATGGGGGAAAATAGCCGTTTCAAAAAGCGAAAGTCTTTGATTTATC
>CALGGP010000347.1 GCA_937915885.1 uncultured Selenomonadales bacterium
GACTGGAGTGCAGACGTGTGCTCTTCCGATCTCTTCGACGCGGGCGGGCGCTTGAATTTGAAGGTCGGGCGCCGCCGACGCCGGGTGGGAACCGCTACGTATGTTGGGCGCCGAGCACAGTGGGCGGGAGCGTCGGCGGCGCCCCATAAAATGTTGGGCGGGATCAAAAAATTTATGACTGTTAAAGATCGAAAACGACTGCCGGCAATCGAATACATGCGCGGCGTCTCGATGATGGGCGTGATCGGAATCCACATCGGATCGCAATACCTTTCCAACCCGACCGCCAACATTCATCTGATTGCAATTTTTGAGATCGTCACCCGTTTTGCGGTGCCGATTTTCTTTTTCATTTCCGCCTTCGGACTGTTTTACAAACTCGACCTCCGCGCGGAGCTCGACTATCCAAAATTCCTCCGCCGTCGATTTAAAACCGTGCTGATCCCCTATTTGACGTGGTCGCTGTTTTATCTCGCGCACGACGGTTGGTTTTACAATGTCGGCTTCCCTGCGCCCGATTATCTCGCCAAAATTTTATTCTTCGGCGTCGCCAAGTATCAGCTCTACTTCCTCGTCATTCTGATCTGGTTTTACCTGCTGATGCCGTTGTGGATTGCGATCGTCCGACGGATCACTCCGCGCGGATTGATCGCGCTTTTGATTTTCCAAATCGCCGTCGATTATTTTTCGAGCTACAATCAAACCTTCAACGCCTACGTCTATTCGCTCCCGCCCGACGATTTATGGCGCTGTTTTTTATTCTTCCGCTTGAATTGGTTCGTGCCTCTATACGTTTTCATCTTCGTGCTCGGAGGTTGGCTCGCCGTCCGTTGGGAGCTATTCAATCAATTCATGCGTTCTCACGTCGGATCGATATCGATCGGATTCATCGCAACGCTGCTCGGCATGCTCGCTCATTACTACTACATCATCAAAGTCATGCAACTGCCGCCCGAAGCCGCAATCAACATCGCGCATCAACTGTCGCCAATCGGAATCCTTTACACGATCGCCGCGTCGATATTTTTCTTCATGCTGTTCTCGACCGTCGACTTCGGCGCGCTCAAAAAAATTTTATCGATACTCGGTCGACACTCCTACTTCGCATATCTCGTACACCCGCTCGTCATCACATATCTCGTGCTCGCACTGCAATCGACGGGGCGATTGTTGACGGCGCCGCTCGCAATCGGATTGTATTTCGCGACGCTCATAATTTCATTGATGATCGCGGCGATTTTCGATAAAATAGGCGCCAACTGCCCCATCGTCGGCAGATTAACAGTTGGAAAGTCATAACCCCTTCATTTGAGTTCAGGAGCTTGCAGCTGAACTTTCGTTCGCCACGTTCGGCTGTATGACGGCAGCCCCACGATTAGCAATGTTAATCGCGGCGTTGATGTCTGCATTCATCGCATATCCGCACGCCGTGCAGACAAAGTGCTCTTGGTCTTTGCGATTATTCTTGTCGACATGTCCGCATTTTGAACAAGTCCGCGACGTATTGCGCGGATTTACGAATATGACCGGGACTCCGGCGGCTTTAGCCTTGTATTCGATGAATCGACGAAGCTGATAGAAAGACCATGTAGATAAAGCCTGTCGCATTGTTTTTCCAACCGTTTGCCGCGTGCCTTTCTTTGCTCGTTTGCGAATGCCTTGGAGGTCTTCGAGGACAATGACACGTCCGGTGCCTTTTGCGATTTCAACCAATTTTTTAGAGATACGATGATTTACATCGGATGCAAATCTTGATTCTTTACGACGACGTTTCTTTAAAAGGCGTTTAGCTGATTTTGTACATTTGGATTGTAATTTTTGACGGAATTTGAAATGCCGACGACGCAGGTTCTTAATTTTTGAGCCTGAATAATATTTGCCGTCAGAAGTTGTAGCGATCTTGGTAATTCCGAGATCAACTCCGAGAAAACCATCGAAAGTATTTTCTGGTCTATCGGGACACTCGGCAACGAGGAATAAATAAAACTTACCGTTGATGTAACCCAAATCAGCTTGCCCGCGAACGCGGCGTGCGTTGTTGATGATACACGAATGATATTCGCAAACAGATATTGGTACGAGAATACGTCCGTCGAGAGTCAAGATCGAAACCATATCAAAGGATTTAACTGTCAAAATCCTGTCGTCGTAGACAATCGCGCCGTGCGGTTTGAAGATGTGCAGACAGTCGCGCACATTCTTATCGGAGTAGGATTCGGCGACTTTGCCGATGGCGCGCACAACCATTTGAGCCGATAATTTAAATTCATTACGAATAGTGTAATAGCAAAGACGTTGCAGACTAATCTTACCGAAAGTTTTATTCTCAAAAGCTGCTTTGCTGATAACATTACAAGCAGCATTGAATCGCTCCATAGTTTTTAAAAGCTGTGCGGCTTGCTCAGACGAAGGATATAAACGGATTTTCAAAGTATAAAGCACTATAATCACCTCACTTTCAAAAAAGATTATACATTTATTGAATGATTTTATCAATAGCTAAAAAAAATGGTGATTCATCATGTCGATAAAAAAAATATGTTGTGCGTTGCTGTCGATAATCTTTTTGACGACGGCGTGCGCGGAGGCGAAGGCGCGGGTGATCGAGCGCGGGACGGCGGCGACGGTTCGCAATCGACAAGTACAAGACGGCGACGAAGTTTCGCTGCCGCCGATGGATTTGCCGCCGATCAATCAGCCGCCGCCCGTCGACGAGCCCGAAGAGGAGCCGCCGTTTGATTGGACGGAGTGGGCGGATCCCGCGAAGTTGCCGAAGAAGGACGCCGACAACAAACCGAAGGAAGGATTACCGGATTACACGGAGCCCGGGGTTGAAACGGAGCCGTCGAAGACTCCGACGCCGGAGCCGCCGACGGTCGAAGAAGTTGAAGGCGTCGAATTTAAAGTGGTGCATCGCGACGGAGTGATGGCGTTTGCGCTGATAGCCGACCACGAAAAATATGAACTGAAGCCGACATTGGCGCGCGGGATAATCCCGGGTCGTGCGACGGTTAAAAGCATGAGCGACGGGACGTTGGCGGCGATCAACGCGAGTTATTTCGGCTTGAGTGGAGAAATTTACGGCGTGACGAAGCTCGACGGGACGATCGTCGGGACGACGTATTACACGCGTTCGGCGATCGGGATCAATATCGACGGCTCGACGATCTTCGGGCGGGTGTCATATAAGGGCGTGTTGCGTCTCAACGGGACGGAGGTAAACGTCGGCGGCGTGAATTGCGAGCGCACGTCCGATTCGATCGTCGTCTACAACGAGTATCAGGGCGCGACGACCGGCACGAATAATTACGGGACGGAGGTTGTTGTGGCTAGCGACGGCACGGTCGAAAGCATTTGGATTGATAAGGGCAATAACGCGATCCCTTCGGGCGGCTTCGTGTTGAGCGCGCATGGGACGATGGCGCCGCTGTTGAAAAAACTCCGCGCGGGAGATCGTGTTGAGTTCATCGAGAGCATCATCGATGCGGACGGCGCGGGCGATTTTGATTTGGCGGAGCAAGTGATCGGAGCGGGACCGCGTTTGGTTAAGGACGGGCGCGTTGATGTAACCGTGGTGCAGGAAGAATTTCCGTCGGACATCAGAGTTGGTCGGGCGCCGCGCTCGGCGGTGGGCGTGACGAAGTACGGGGATTATATCTTTGCGGTGGTGGACGGTCGGCAAGCGCACAGTCGGGGCTGCACTTTAAACGAATGGGCGACGATATTGTTGAAAGACTTCGGGGCGGTGAACGCGATCAATTTGGACGGTGGCGGCTCGACGGAGCTCGTGGTGAAAGGCAACATCGTCAACAGTCCGAGCGACGGGCGGGAGCGTCCGGTGGCGGATGCGCTGATCCTCGTCAAGCGGACATAAAATAAAGCGGCGCCGCCGACGCGGGTGGGAATTGCGATCTCGGTTGGGCGCCAAGCACGGTGGGCGGGAGCGTCGGTGGCGCCCAAAAAAAAATCGGGCGACGCCCAAAAATATTTAATAGGCGCCCTTGCCGGTGACGACGGCTTTGACGGTCTTAAACAAATACATGATGTCAATCCAGACGGACCAGTTGCGCACATACCAAGTATCCATCGCCACGCGCTCGGGATAAGTCGTGTCGCTCCGACCGCTCACTTGCCACATGCCCGTGATGCCCGGCAACACCATATAATATTCCCGAATGTTTTCGCCGTATTTGACGACTTCCTCTTCGACGATCGGACGCGGTCCCACCAAACTCATATCGCCGCGGATCACATTCCATAACTGCGGCAGCTCGTCAAGCGACGTCCGACGCAAAAATTCTCCAAGTTTCGTCACGCGCGGGTCGTTCGTCAGTTTGAATGTCTCCTCCCACTCGCGACGCGCCTCTTCATTCTCCGCCAAATATTTTTCAAGCCGATCCTTCGCGTCCGGCACCATCGATTGAAATTTGTAGCACGGAAATTTTTTGCCGCCGCGCCCAACCCTCCAATGCGCAAAGATCACATGCCCGCGATTCGAGATCGCCACCGCGATCGCAATCCCCAATAAGATCGGCGAGATCATCAGCCCGCCGACGATCGTCAACACCAAATCGAATACCCGCTTGAATATCCGATTGTATTTGCGCGACAGATTGTTTCGGATGTTGAGCATCAAAATTTTTTCGCTGAAGAGGATCGACGCGTCGACGCCCGCCATCGGCGTCCCGATCAGATCGGGGATAAACGAAATGTTTTTGACTGACGGTTGAATGTCGTTGATCAACTGTTGAAGTTGCTGCCGACTGATGCCCGGCGCCGCGATCACTACCGTTTGCAATTTCAACTCTCGTAATATCCGCGCGGAATCCGCAAAGCCGCCTAGGATCGGAAATTCTTTCGGCAATGTCTCTGACACCGGATGATCATCAATCAGCCCGACGATCTCACATCGATAGCCGAGGTCGTCCGCCCAAAATTTTAGCGTCCGCTCCGCCGTTTTGCCCGCGCCGATTATTACGACCCGCTCTCGAAAAATCCCGCGCCGCTTCATGACTTTCAACACCGCATATCGGATCATGCAAACGTTGAGCAACACGAAAAACCCGAACAAGATGATGAACAATCGCGACGCCTGATCGCTCGCGCGGAGGAAGTAAATCAAAATGATCGACGCGATCCAGCCCGCGAACACCGATTTGAAAATCTCGCGCATCGTGTCTAGGATCGGCTGCATCTGTCGATACGTCCGCGATTGACTGAGGAAAATCAAAAATATCATCGGCACGCCGCCGTAGATGTAGGTGTTCGCGTACATGTAATGCGCGTTGTTCCAAAAATCCATCGCGTCGCGCAACACGAACGAGATGTGCTCGGCGATCACCACGCCGATATAGTCAAACAGCATGAATAACAGCGTCGACACGATTGCCGACGTTTCGGAAGGGGGCTTCAAGCGATTCGCCTCCTGTTTTTTTTGGCATTGATCTTAACACAATTGACGGCAGATTGCATTGCATTTTTGCGCCGATTGATATAATATTAATCGGATTAATGAGGAGGGCGTGCGGAATGGAAATACGCGTAATGGAAAATATTTTCGACGAAAACGATCGAACCGCCGACGAACTGCGCGCGAAGTTTCGAGAGAAAAATGTGTTCGTGATCAACCTGCTCGGGTCGCCGGGCTCGGGCAAAACGTCATTGCTCGAGAAGACGCTCGGAGCGCTGTCAAAAAAATTTTCGGTCGCGGTGATCGAAGGCGATCTGTTCACCGCTCGCGACGCCGAACGGATCGATCGGCTCGGAGTGCCGGTGGTGCAGATCAATACGGCGGGCGGCTGCCACCTCGACGCGCCGATGATCAAACGCGCGCTCGACTCGATCGATCTCGACGCGCTCGACGTGCTGATCATTGAGAACGTCGGCAATCTGGTGTGTCCGGCGTCGTTCGATCTGGGCGAGACGATCCGCGCGGTGGTGCTGTCGATCACCGAGGGCGACGATAAGCCGCTCAAATATCCGATCATCTTCAAAGACGCGGCGATCGTTTTGCTCAACAAGATCGATCTGCTCGAGCACACGAATTTTGATCTCAACTCCGCGCGGAGCGATCTGCAATCGATCAATCCGACGGTCGAGATCATAGAAACGTCCTGCACGAAGGACAGCGGGCTCGAAAATTGGAACGGTTGGCTCGAAAATAAAATTTTGTCGGGGAGTGAAAAAGTTTGATCGCAAAAAAATCCAAAACGTTGGCAATTGCGTTGGCGCTGATGACTTCGTCGCTGATGGTCGGTTGCGGCGACGAACAACCAAAGCAGGCAGCCGCGCCGCCGACGTCGCAAGTCAAAGTGATGAAGGCGGTGCAGCGCGATACGCCGTTGACGTCGGAGTTCGCCGGACAAATCATGGCGGCGGACGAAGTCAAAGTGCAATCAAAAGTGTCGGGCAATGTGGTCGAGAAGTACGTCAACGGAGGAGACTTCGTCGAGTTCGGGCAACTGCTATATAAAATCGACGCGCGACAGTACGAATCGGCGGTGTTGAGGGCGCAGGCGAATCTCGAGCAGGCAAAAGCGGTGCTCGTCCAATCGCAAGTCAATCTCAAAAACTCGCAAATCGATCTCGATCGGTACATCAGCATGTTTCAAGAGCAGGCGATAGCCGAGCAGACGGTGACGACGCAGGCGGCTCAAGTCCGCGCAAACGAAGCGACGGTCGCCGCCAACGAACACGCAATCGCCGCCAACGAGGCATTATTGCAGACGGCGTATCAGGATTTGGCGGACACCGACATTTATGCGCCGATGAGCGGGAAGTTGAGCGTCGACGACGTAGCGATCGGAACTTTCGTCACTCAAGGACAGACGACGCTCGTCACGATCGGGTCGACCGATCCGATCTACGTCCAGTTCTCGATCAGCGAAGCCGAATATCTGAAGTTCATGACGATACAGGCGATGCAGACCGAACACAATCCGATCGGCGTGACGATGACTTTGACGGACGGGCGGGAGTATCCTTACGAGGGACGCATCGTTGAATCCGATCGCGAGATGGCAAATAACACCGGCTCGCTCACGATGAAGGCGTTGTTCCCGAATCCGAGCGGGCTTTTGTTGCCGGGCATGTTCGCGCGCGTGAAGCTCACCGGCGAGACCGTGCCGCATGCGATCCTCGTGCCGCAACGCAGCGTTCAACAGTTGTTGGACAAATCGTTTGTGATGGTCGCCAACGCCGAAAACAAATCGGAGGCGCGGACGGTGACATTGGGCGCGCGCGTCGGCAGTTATTATATCGTCAACAGCGGGCTGAAGGCGAACGAAAACGTGATCGTCGAGGGCTTGACGAATTTGCGCGAGGGCGTTGACTTGGCGGTGACGAACGTGACGCCGGGCGAGATGGGCTTTACGTTGAGCGAAGTGCAGACGACTTACGACGCCGATAAGACCATGGCGGCGACGCCCGCCGCGCCGTCGAACGTCCCGCAACGCAATCCGAATAACGGTTAAGGAGGCGGTGAGCGTGGCAAAATTTTTCATTCATCGACCGACATTCGCAGTCGTTACCTCCATGCTCGTCGCGAGCAGCGGACCGTCGACGACGCCGCTCGTTAAACAATCAATCGGCAGAATAAGGAGGCGGTGAGCGTGGCAAAATTTTTCATTCATCGACCTATATTCGCAATCGTTATCTCCATGCTCATCGTGATCGTCGGGCTGTTGGCGGCGGTGCAATTGCCGATCGCTCAATACCCGCAGATCGCTCCGCCGACGGTTTCAGTGTCGACGACATACACGGGCGCGAACGCCGACGTCGTCAATGAGACGGTCGCTCAAGTTATCGAGCAGCAAGTCAACGGCACGCAAGGCATGGATTATATGTCGTCTAACTGCGACGATACGGGGCGATACAGTCTGAGCGTGGTGTTCGAGGTCGGCACCGACGGCGACATGGACAGCGTCAAGGTGCAAAACAACGTGGCGATCTCGAATCCGTCATTGCCGACGGACGTGCAGACGCAGGGCGTGACGACTCGCAAGGCGTCAAACGATATGGCGTACATGGTTTCGATCAATTCGCCCGACGGTCGTTATGATCGCGCGTTCATGAAGAATTACGCGGATATTTATCTGATGGACGAGATCAAGCGCGTCAACGGCGTGGGCGACGTTCAGATATTCGGTTCGGATTATGCGATGCGCATTTGGCTCAACCCCGACAAACTTGCGGAACTCGACTTGACGATCGCCAACGTGACGGCGGCGTTGAGAGAACAAAATTTGCAGGCGGCGGCGGGCACGGTCGGCTCGATGCCGTTGGCGATGGGGCAAGAAAAACAATACACCGGCAAAGTACAGGGGCGCCTCGTGACGATTGAGGAGTTCGGAAATATAATTTTGAAGTCGGACGGCGCGGGCTCGTTCGTGCGCTTGAAAGATGTCGCGCGGATCGAGACGGGGCAAAAGGGCAATAACATCGTCGCGAAATTCAACGGGCACCCTGCGGTGGCGTTCGGCATGCTGCTGACGAGCGACGCGAACGCGATGAAAACGGTCGGCGAGATCAGAGACATTCTCGAGCGCCAGAGAGAAATTTTGCCGCCCGGGCTGAGCATCGATCAGATTTTCGACAGCACCGACTACATCAACGCGTCGATACATGAAGTCGTCGAGACGTTTGTCGAGGCGCTGGCGCTGGTCGTGTTCGTCATCTTCATTTTCCTGCAGAGTTGGCGCGCGACGATCATTCCGTTGCTCGCCGTGCCGGTCTCATTGATCGGAACGTTCGCGGCGTTCATCATTTTGGATTTTTCGATCAACACGTTGACGTTGTTCGCAATGGTGTTGGCAATCGGCTTGGTGGTCGACGACGCGATCGTTGTGATTGAGAACGTCGAGCATCACATGGAAAGCGGCTTGACGCCGATCGATGCGACGGAGCGCGCGATGGACGAAGTTCAGGGACCTGTCGTGGCGATCGCGTTCGTGCTGGCGGCGGTGTTCGTGCCGGTGGCATTTTTGGGCGGAATGATGGGCGTGCTCTATCGACAATTCGCGCTGACGATTGCAATCTCAATGGCGTTGTCGGCGTTCGTGGCGTTGACGTTGACGCCGGCGTTGTGCGCGATGATCCTTAAACCGCACGATCAAAGCGAAGGCGCCGTCGAAAAAATGAGCCTGCTCGACAAATTTTTCAAGGCGTTCAATGATTGGTTCGAGCGGACGAAAAACAAATACGTCCGCGCGGTCGCGACGATGATCGGCATGTCGAAGTTATCATTCCTGTGTTTGTTGGTGATATGCGTGTTGACGGGCTTCGTCTATCAGCGGCTGCCGTCGACGTTCGTGCCCGAAGAGGATCAGGGATATTTTATGACGGCGGTCTCGTTGCCCGAGGGGACATCGATGAATCACACGGTCGAGACGATGGACAAACTTGCGGGCGTGGTGATGAAACAGATGCCGGGGCTCGAAAGTTGCATGGCGATAACGGGCTTCGACATCTTATCGTTCGGCTCGAAACCGAGCGCGGGGCTGATCGTTTGCGGTCTAAAATCTTGGGACAAGCGCGGACCTGCGGAGTCGGTCAACGCCGACATCGGGCTGATGTTCGGGCTCGGCGCAAAAGTTGTGCCCGAGGCTCAAGTCATAGCGTTTAACCCGCCGGCATTACCGGGTCTGGGCTCGGTCGGCGGTTGGGCGCTTCAATTGCAGGATATGTCGGGACATACGAACGCGGAGCTCAACGAGATCACACAAAAGATCGTGGCGCTCGGCAATCAGCGACCGGAACTTCAGGGCGTGCGGACGACGTTCTCGATCACATCGCCGACGATCGAATACGAAGTTGATCGCGACAAGGTAAAGCAATTGGGCGTGGACATTTCGGACGTGTTTACGGCGTTGCAAGTCAACTTCGGCGGGATGCAAGTCAACGACTTCAACCAATTCGGTCGGACGTACAAAGTGATGCTGCAATCGGACGTGTTGTATCGGTCGGAGGCGGACGCGGCGAAATTCATCTTCGTGAAAGGCACGGGCGGGCAAATGGTACCGTTGACGACGCTGATCACGCCGAAATTCAGCACGGGTCCGACGCAAATTTCGAGATTCAACGCGGCGCGTGCGGTGACGATCCAAGGAAACGCGGGGCAAGGCTACTCGTCGGGTCAAGCGATGGCGGCGATTGAAGAGATCGTTCGTCAAGAGGCGCCGACGGGATTCAACGTCGAGTGGTCGGGGCAATCGCGCGAGGAGAAAAAAGCGGCGTCGTCGACGGGACAAGTCTTGGCGCTGGCGCTGGTGTTCGTGTTCTTGTGCTTGGCGGCGCTGTATGAAAGTTGGTCGGTGCCGTATGCGGTGTTGTTGACGGTGCCGACGGGAATTTTCGGAGCGTTGGTGTCGGAGTACGGGCTCGGGATCATCGAAGCGGCGATGGGGCATCAGAACTCGGGCTTGCAGGACAGCGTTTACATGCAAATCGGCGTGATCATGATCATCGGTCTTGCGGCGAAGAATGCGATCCTGATAGTGGAGTTTGCAAAGGTGCGCGTGGACAGAGGAATGCAGCCGGTGAAGGCGGCGATCGAGGCGGCGGGCTTGCGCCTGCGACCGATTCTGATGACATCGTTTGCGTTTATAATCGGATGCTTGCCGTTGGCGATAGCGACGGGCGCGGGCTCGGCGGCGCGCAACGGCATGGGCGTGGCGGTTGTCGGAGGCATGTTGTTTGCGACATCGATCGGGATATTCTTAATCCCTGTGTTCTTCGTGATCACGGAGTGGGTAGCAGAGAAGTTAGGATTCATGAAACAGGCGCGTCGGAAAAAATCTATCGACTACATGTAATTTTTATCCCGCCCACCCGCCCTTTGTTCCTTATCAGGAACCGTGAATGAAAAGGGCGCCGCCGTTCGCAAAGGACGGGCGCCGTCGATCAATAGTGGCGGCGCCCATAAACCCGTCACTCCCTCGCCCCGCGCGGGTGGGAGCAATTATTTTTCGTTGGACAGGCGAATAAAATCCGTCAATTTTTGTCGAGCCGCGCCCGTTGAGATCATTCGCCGCGCAATCTCGAGCCCGTCTTTGATCGAATCCGCCTTGCCTCCGATGTAAATGCCCGCCGCCGCGTTGAGCAACACTATATCGCTCTTCGCATTCGACACGCCGCTTAAAATTTCTCTCGTTACTTGCGCATTCTCCGCAGGACTGCCGCCGACGATCTCATCTTTCGTCGCCAACACCAGCCCCAGCGACTCGGGATCGATCACATAGCGCTGATACGTCCCGTCCTTCAACTCGCAAACACTCGTCGGCGCGCTGATCGATATCTCGTCCATTCGATCCTGCCCGTAGACCACCATTCCGCGCTTGACGCCGAGATTCGTCAGCACCTTCGCCAGCGGCTCGAGCAGATATTCATCGTACACTCCGAGCAACATCATATCGGGATGCGCCGGATTCGTCAACGGTCCCAAAATGTTGAACACCGTCCGAATGCCCAATTCCTTTCGGATCGCTCCGACGTACTTCATCGACGTATGATATTTTTGCGCGAAGAAGAAACACAGCCCGATTTTTTTCAACAGCTCGACGCACTTCGACGGCTCCAGATCGATCTTCACGCCGAGCGCCTCTAAACAATCCGCCGCGCCCGACTTCGACGACGCCGCCCGATTCCCGTGCTTCGCGACCTTGACGCCCGCCGCCGCGATTATGAATGATGCCGTCGTCGAGATGTTGATCGAGCCCGAATGATCTCCGCCCGTCCCGACGATCTCGAGTACATCTCCCACGTCCGACGTGTCCACCTTCAACGCGTGCTCGCGCATCGCCGCCGCCGACCCGTATATCTCATCGATCGTCTCCATCCGCGCGGATTTCGTTGACAGCGCCGCCAAATATGCCGCGTTCTGCGTCGGCGTCGTCTGACCGCTCATTATTTCATTCATCACTTCATACGCTTCGTCGAACGTCAAATCGCCCTTTGCGACGACTTTTTTTATTGCTTCCTTTATCAAACGTTACACTCTCTTTCAGTTGAGTCTTTTCATTTTGCGCGCATCGACCGTTGTGCTCACGGCTCCCTCGAGCATCGCGCGCGTCGCGTTTTTGCCATCCGTTCCGTCAAGCGACCGCTGCCCTTCGATGATCGCGCGTCGCGTTTTCGCCGCCCGTCCCGTCAATCAAGCGCTACATACTCTCTTTCAGTTGAGTTTTCTCATTGTGCGCGCATCGACCGTTGTGCTCACGGCTCCTTCGAGCATCGCGCGCCTCATTTTTGCGTCCGTTCCGTCAAGCGAACACTGCCTTCGAGTATCGCGCGCATTGCATTTTCGTCGTCCGTTCCCTCAATCAAGCGCTACATACTCTCTTTCAGTTGAGTTTTCTCATGGTGCGCGCGTCGACCGTCGCCCGCTCGATCTCGTCAAGCGAACTGCCCAGGCTCGATTGCACCGCCGCTATCACCGCGCCCTCGACCAGCGGACAGTCGAACAGTTTCAATTTCGGCTGGTCAAGCATTTCGAGCGCCATCTCCGCCGTCATCACCGACGAGCCCACGTCCGTCAACACCGCCACCCCGTCTTCGGAGTACACCTGCAGCACCGCCCCGAGGATTTTTTTGAAGCTGGTGCCCGTTCCTCCGTCGTCGAGCCCGCCCGCCGCCGCCATCGGCACGTCCGGCGCCATCATTCGAGCCAATTCGATTACTCCTTCGGCGAGCTGCCGGCTGTGCGAAGCTACTACGATTCCAACCATACGGATCCCTGTCCTTTCATTTTTTGAGCGCGAAAGTCTCAACAGCAGCGTCGTAATACATTTTCAATTGGTCGTCAAGGCGCAACAGCGTAATCGAAAAGCCCGCCATATCGATCGACGTCATGTAATTGCCGATCATCGTGTCGTAAACTTCGATGCCGCCGTTGCGATACAGATAATCGCGAATAAAACTGTTGACGATGCACAGCTCCATAAAGGGCGTGGCGCCCATGCCGTTGACGAGCACGACGACCTCACGCCCCGCGTACTCGAGATGCGTCAAAATGCGGTCGAGAATTTTTTTGGTGATGCCGTCGGCGTTGGTGATGCGCTCGCGCCGAATGCCGGGCTCGCCGTGAATGCCGATGCCGATCTCCATCTCCTTATCGCTGAGCTCGAAACTTGGGATGCCTGTGGCGGGGACGGTGCACGGACGGATCGCCATGCCCATGGTGCGGACGTTGTCGATGGTTTTTTGAGCGATGGCTTTGACGAGTTCGAGCGGGACTCCGGTCTCTGCGATGGCCCCGGCAATTTTGTGCACGAGCACGGTTCCTGCGACGCCGCGCCTTCCGACGGCGGTCGATTGACTTGCAACGTCGTCGGCGACGATGACATAATCGACGTTAATGCCTGCGGCGCGCGCCTTCTCGATGGCGATCTCGAAATTCATCACGTCGCCGGTATAATTTTTGACGATGCAAAGCACGCCGTTGGGGTTGGCAACGGTCTCGATAGCCTTGAAAATTTCTCTCGCCGTCGGCGACGAAAACACCGAACCGGCAACGGCGGCGGTGAGCATGCCGAAGCCGACGTAACCGGCGTGCGCGGGCTCGTGACCGGAGCCGCCGCCGCTGACGAGCGCGACATTCTTCGGATTGCGATTGGCGCGAACGACGATGTTATAGTTGTTAAGTTTGATGAGTTTTTTTGGGACGGCAGCGACGAGCCCCTCGAGCATTTCGCGCTCGATATCGGAAACGTTGTTGATGATTTTCTTCATGACAACACCACCTTCAGCGAGAATTTGAATCGCGGAATCGTTTATAATGAAACACGTACTGCTGGACGATGCCGGCATTTCGCTTGATATCCGGGAAAATATTTTTGCCGCCGAAGTCGTCATCGATGGCGCGTTTGATCCACACATCGATCGGCACGCGGTCGACGCGGTGATACGCGAACAGCGCGACGCAATTAGCAACCTTGTCGCCGACGCCCTTTATTTTTTTCAGTTCATCGATCAAATTTTGGTCGTCGACGTTCCGAAGCCGCTCCAAATTTATTGTGCCGTTTTTGATTGCATTGACGGCGTCGACGATGTATTTTTTTCTGTAGCCGAGCCCGAGTCCGCTCAAATCGTCGATGCCGATGCCGCTCAACTCTTCGACGGTCGGGAATAAATTTATCGTTTCGTACTTCGTTTCGATCGGGCGTCCGAACCGTTGAGCGATCCTTTCGATCGAAGTCGTGATTGACGGGATCGATTTTCGTTGCGAGATTATAAAACTGATGAGCGTCTCGAACGGCGCTTGGCGGAGGATTCGGATTCCGGCTCCGAAATCGGCGGCGCTTTTTATCAGCGGATCAATGCCGTCGACCTCCGCGCGGATTTGTTTATAATTCGTTTCGAGATCAAAATAATTCGTCCAAGTATCGCGCCACTCGTCGGCGTCGCAGGAAACCTCGAGTTGCTCACGATTTTCGTTGCTTATATAAATAACACGATTCTCTGTAATAAATCTGTAAATGCCGGCAAAAATTTCCTTCGCGCGGAAACACTGCCCGCAATGCGCAATTTTTTGGGGCTCGAAGTCGTCAGCGATGCTTACAATCACCCGAACACCTCATTCGATAATTTTTTTGAGCGCGCCCTTGACGATTTCCTCCGGCACACCGCGCCCGATCCGAACCTTACCGATCGCCTCGGGCAGCACCCAATTGATTTTCCCGTTGACGGTTTTCTTATCGCGGAACGTCGCGTCGAAAACTTTATCGACATCAACGCCGTCGGCGCGGCTCATCATTCCGAACCGATCGATCAGCCGTTGAATCCGATCGACGACGGTTTGATCGATCAGCTCGAGCGCTTACCCGAACACCTCATTCGATAATTTTTTTGAGCGCGCCCTTGACGATTTCCTCCGGCACACCGCGCCCGATCCGAACCTTACCGATCGCCTCGGGCAGCACCCAATTGATTTTCCCGTTGACGGTTTTCTTATCGCGGAACGTCGC
>CALGGP010000348.1 GCA_937915885.1 uncultured Selenomonadales bacterium
CCGCATCGTACTCGTTCAATTGCGTCCCTCCAATCGCCGCGTCAACTCCTCGAGCACCCGAACATCTTGCTCCGTCAGCATCGAATACTGCTCGAGCGTCGCCTTCGTCAAGCCGTTATACGCGTCAATCCGTTCGACCAGCTTCTCAACCTCCGTCGACAGCCCCTTGATCTGCTCGCCGAACTCGCCCAGCGACTTGTCGAATTGGAACGTCATGCCCATCATATTCTCGCGCACGCCCGTCATCACGTCGTCCACCGCCTTGCCGTTTTCGACGATCGTCGTGTGAATCTCCTCGAATTTTTTGTTCGACGCGTCGAGCGTTTCAGACATATGCGTAACGTCCTTTGCGACCGGCGGATTTTTCATCAATTGCCCCATCACCTGCACCAGCTTCACGCCCGTCGTGATCACCGAGTGCAGCCCCTCGAGCTTGTCGATCGCCCTGTTGTTTTGCTCCGACATCTCCGACAGTTTTTCGCAGACCGTCTCCAGCTCCTTGACTATCGATTGCGCGTCCTCCTTCGATTGATCGAACTGATCATCGAACCGAGCCGACAATCTTTCGAGCGACTCCGGCAGCGCCTTCTGCACTTCGATCAACTGCTCGAGCGAAGTCTTCAATTGCTCGCCGAATTGATCGTTGTGATCGGTATTCTCGAAACTGTTGATCTTATTGCTGATTCCGTCGAGCAGCCGCGTTTGACGATCCAAATGCTCAATCTGCTCGCCGGTCATTTTCGCGCGCAACTGTTGAAACTGCACCTCGATGCGCCCGATGTTGTCCTCGACCTCCGACGCCGTTTGCATCACTGCCTTTTTCGTCATGAACGCGGCGATGAGCGCGAATATCGCCGCTCCTCCGATGCTGATGATGAGATCGTCGGCTTTGAGCAACACTCCTATGCTCACGAGCGCGCTGAAGACGGCGACCGCCGCCGAGGTATCCCGACCGTTCATTTTATCAATCCTTCCATTTTTGTGATTTGACGCGCCGCCTCGTCTCTGATGATGTCCATGAGCTCATGTCGAATGAATTGTTCATAGCGCTTGAGATATTCGTCTTTGATGCCGTAAAATCGTCCGCCGGGCTTTTCTATCACCGCCTGATAAATGCGTTCGTTGCGTTGCTCGTCGGTCGACATGAACACCTGATACCGAGTGGGCGTGCGCATAAATTCAAAGAACCGCTTTTTGATTTTATCCTTAAGGGCGGCAATATTTGTTTGCTCGTCCCAAATGAACGACGTGATACTCTGCTTGCCTTGATAGAGAATATTTTTGTAAACATCGAGCGCGTCCGTGAGCCCCTCGAGAAACAGATACTTGACGGCGGTCTCGTTGTAGCTCTTCCACAGATGCGGGCGCCCCTTGACGTTATGAAACGCAACGATCTCCGCCTTCGCCTCGTCGTTGAGACATTTCATCTGATCGGCGCTCTCGTCGTAATCAATTTCTTCGGCGCGCTTTTTGATCTCCTCGAGCTCCATTTGCATTTGACGTTTGATCTCCGCCGACAACGGACGGTGCTGATGCAAGACGCCGATCAAGCCCTCGAGCGGCACCGCCGTCACGTCGAAACCGCGATCGCGCAACTGCTTATAACGGAGTTTGATGCTCTCGTCCATGGAATCGGCGAGCACGATGATCACCTGCCGATCCTTTCGATCGAGGAGTTTGACGGTGACTTCCGTTGCCTCCTTCCAATAGGGCATGCTCTCGAAAATCGCGAAGTTATCAAAGCCGTCAATGTTCATCGACTCGCCGTAGGCGGGAATGAGCACCTCGCAGCCCGGCGGGACGTTGTAACTCGAGACGATGTTGTCCGACCAATTTATTCGTTCACTGCCGTGTTTCAACAGCAGAGATTTGGTAGAGCCGACGGAAGTTTGGAGCATGCGTTCGGCGAAGAGCCAACGGCTTTCGTCGCCGAGCAACACCCATTTTTTCATGCAAACACCTCCGATTGATGATTTTATCATTTCGGATTGATATGCGCAATGCTTTTTAATAAGGCATGCGAAAAGGGACTGCCGACATACGCCGACAATCCCTTCCCAAAAAAGGGGTCCGAAGTGCCGTCTCCTTCATATGCCTAAACCTGCCAAACAGCAGGTGGGTATCCTAAGTTCGGGTTCTGTTATTCGACACGAGATCGATTCTCCATCCGCCGTTCAAAATCGGATTCCCTTTAAAAAATGTAGGTTAGACATTAACGAAGTCCTCGCACACCTCAGGCGGTTCCTTCTTCGACCCGTATGATAGCACAAAACTTTAGTCAACACAAGAAAATTTTCGGAGCGTGCTCGAGCAGGCAGAAAATATTTTGCTTGACAATCGGCGCGTTGAATGATACATTATACAAGCACGCGCCGAAGTGGCGGAATTGGCAGACGCAGCAGACTCAAAATCTGCCGTTGGCAACAACGTGCCGGTTCGACCCCGGCCTTCGGCACCATCAATGAAAATTCAATTCCCTCCGACGCGGGGGAATTTTTAGTTTCTGTTGACAATCGGTTGCGTATAATCCAAAATGAAACATGCGATTGAAGGGAGGAAAATATAATGGCAGCGATCAAAAAAATATTGGTGCCGGTGGACGGCTCGATCCAAGGTTGCAAGGCGGTCGACGAGGCGATTTATCTTGCGTCGAAATGTCGGGCGAAGATGGACTTTGTGTATGTGGCCGGCGGGATCAACAAAGACATTCCGAGCCATTTGGTATTCGACCGCATTTGGACGAAACTGCCGGCGGACATCAAAGCGGACAAACACGTTGAGACGGGCGAAATTTACAAAGCGATTTTAAAAGTCGCGGAGGCGGAGCATTCGGACATGATCATAATGGGTAGTCGGGGGCTGGGCTTGTTTAAGGGAGCGCTGCTCGGGAGTGTCAGTCAAAAAGTGGTGGAGCACGCGAAAATCCCCGTAATGGTGATCAAATAATTAGTAATTAGGAATGAAAGGGTGCCGCCTTCGACCGTTCGGGGCGACGAAATTTTATATCCCGCCCACCCGCCCCATGTTCCCTGCGGGAACCGAGCTTGG
>CALGGP010000349.1 GCA_937915885.1 uncultured Selenomonadales bacterium
GGTGGGTGGGTGGGATTAAATCATACGAAATCCGATATCGCCGTCACGCCCAGCGGATTGCCGATCACGCAATCGTTCAGCGCCTTCAACACTACTTTTTCCGACTTGCCGAGCACCCAACCCAACATTTTTATCTCCGCATACATCATCAGCCGCTGATCCCGATTTTCTTTGTTGCTCGTATAATTCAGCTGCTTGTACTGCTCGAGCTTCTGATTGTATTGCGCGACGACCTCATTCACTCGCCGCATTTTCTCGGGCACCGAACTGTATCTCTCGATCAATTCTTTCGCCTCGTTGCGCAATTGCTCCGCCATTTATAACACTCCTTTCGACCGCATTATAATTGTATTCAATGAAAGTATATTGTATTTTGGGCTCGAAACTATATACAAACCATAACCGAGCGATTATAATGCAAACCGTTTCAAGCAAACACACGAGATTTTTTGAAGGAGAGATTTTCAATGGCAGACATGAAGAAATACGTTGAGGACGTTCTCGAGCTTGTCAAGCGTCGCGATCCCGATCAGCCCGAGTTCCATAACACCGTCAAGGAAGTCCTCACGACCATCGTGCCCGTCCTCGAGAAAAATCCCAAGTACGCCGAGGCGAAAATCCTCGAGCGCATGGTCGAGCCCGAGCGCGTGATCACCTTCCGTGTGCCGTGGCAGGACGACAAGGGCGAGATTCAGATCAATCGCGGCTACCGCGTCCAGATGAACAGCGCCATCGGTCCCTACAAAGGCGGCTTGCGCTTCCATCCGTCCGTCAATCTGTCGATCCTCAAGTTCCTCGCGTTCGAGCAGGTCTTCAAAAATTCGTTGACGAGCCTGCCGATCGGCGGCGGCAAGGGCGGCTCCGACTTCGATCCGAAGGGCAAATCCGACGCTGAAGTGATGCGCTTCTGCCAGTCGTTTATGACGGAGCTCTATCGTCACATCGGACCGCACACCGACGTTCCGGCGGGCGATATCGGCGTCGGCGGGCGTGAGATCGGATTCCTCTACGGTCAGTACAAGCGCATTCGCGACGCTTACGACGATGCGGTGTTGACGGGCAAGGGCTTGACTTACGGCGGCAGTCTCACTCGCACCGAGGCGACCGGCTACGGATTGCTTTACTTCGTCAAGAACATGCTCGCCGACAAGAACGATTCGATCAAGGGCAAGACCGTCGTCGTCAGCGGCGCGGGCAATGTCGCGATTTATGCGATTCAGAAGGCTCAGGAGTTCGGCGCAAAGGTCGTCACCTGCTCCGATTCCAACGGTTATGTTTACGATCCCAACGGGATTAATCTCGCGGTCGTCAAACAGATCAAGGAAGTAGAGCGCGGACGCATTAAAGAGTATGCGGCGCGCGTTCCGAGTGCGGAGTATCATGAGGGCTGCAAGGGCGTTTGGACTGTCAAATGTGATGTGGCGCTTCCGTGTGCAACGCAGAGCGAGATCGATCTCGAGTCGGCAAAAATTCTCGTCAGCAACGGCGTGAAGTTGGTCGCCGAAGGTGCCAACATGCCCTCGACGCTCGACGCGATTGAACACTTCCAAAAGAGCGGGATCATGTTCGGACCGGCGAAGGCTGCCAACGCGGGCGGCGTTGCGACGAGCGCGCTCGAGATGAGCCAGAACTCGATGCGTCTGTCGTGGACGTTTGAAGAGGTCGACAAGAAACTCGAGAGCATCATGACGAATATTTATAAGAACGCGAAGGCGAACGCCGAGAAGTACGGCGAGCCCGACAATCTCGTGATGGGCGCCAACATTGCGGGCTTCGTCAAAGTCGCCGACGCCATGATGGCTCAGGGGCTCGTGTGATCTAATTCATCGATCGAAAAAAAATAAGGCTCCGCGCGGAGCCGTCAAAGAAATTCAGTCCGTCGAACAATCGGCGGGCTTTTTTTATTCCTGTTTTAATTTGTGGGGATCGAAATTATTCATCTCGAGCATCATTCGGTCGAGCTCCGAGCTGAACCGCTTCACCTCATCGAACATCGCCTTTACCTCTTCCATCTGTCGGAGCACACCGTTTTTTGCCGACTTCATGTCTTCGATGTCGACCAGCAACGCCAACTCTATGTTGAGCGCCTTCGATATTCGGATCAGCAACGGCAGTGAGACTACTTTGTCGGTCGAGCCGCTTTCGATATGCGACAAATAATTTTTATTGATGCCGAGCTGATCGGCGAGCTCCCTTTGCGTCATGCCGTTTAACTTTCGGAAATACGCGATGCGCAATCCGATCATCTGCACCTCGTTGATGTAATCATTGATGTTTTCGTCCTTCATGTCAAACAACCTCATCTCGTTTGTTCGACCTTGATGACTTTAAATCCTTTTGCCAGACCGATCAAAAAACAGAAACCGGTTATGGTCGCTAATGTGCCGAAGGTATAATCGCAATTGAATTTCAGAGTTTCGCCGCCGCGAATTTGGAACTCCTTCGGCGCACTGCGATAAAATGACGTGAGAATGGGATACGTCAATTTCAATTGCAGTTTATGTGCGCCGGGCGAAACCGTAAAGGTCTGCGATTTTCCGTTGCCGACGGCGCCGATTTTTGCATCGTCAATGTACACTTCCGCGTCAAAGATGAAAGCGACGAACCGCCACGCGCGAGAGATTTGTATTGTCGACGGTTGGTTCTCGACCACTTGAGGCGTACCGCATTTTTCGCAGAACCTCATGCCCTCTTCGAGCGGGGCTCCGCAATTCTGACAAAACTTCGCCATAACAGCAGCTCCTTCTCAAAAAATCCGGTTCATCCGAAGAAAATATCGAACAACGTACCGGCAACCTCTTTGGCAGTATCGACCGCATCTTCGGCATTATCCGTGGCGTCGGCGAAGACATTCGTCCCGATATCGATCGCGTTCTTCACCACCTCGCCCGTGAATTCGCCCGGCACTGCCGCCGCAGGCGCTGCCGCTGCCGCCGCGTTCGCGACATTCGTCGTTTGAGCTTGAGCGGAGCCTTCGGCAGCGACGACAGCGGCTCCGGCAAGCACGCCCGCAGCGGGCGCAAGTCTGTCGGCAATGTTATCCGACGGCGCTGTGCTCGATCTGACGAGTTTTGTTCCGCAACCGGAACAGAACACGGCACTCGGTTTCAATTGTTTACCGCAGTTAAAACAAAATTTCCCCATCGTTCTCATCTCCAATCCTGATTCAATCCTTCTTCGCGAAAAGCCAATAGTGCAACAGAGCGATCGGCGCGGCAGCCCAACCGAGCAACAACCCGTTGATCACATTGCTCGTAAAATATTGACCGGCGTCGGTGTAAATGTCTATCGTACCGAATATCCGATACCTCACGTATTGCACGGAGACGTAGCCGATCACGAGATAAACAAGAAACAAAACCGCTTCCACTTTGCATGCCCCCTTTCTCGGGCGGATTTTATCCCGCTCAAAAAAATTATACCACGGTCGGAATGAAATCTTGTTTACCGTGTGGGCGGATTAGTTGACCGAATAAGTACACCCGAAAAAAAAAAAGCTCCGCGCGGAGCCTTCAAAAGAGTTTCAGTCCGTCGAACGCTCGGCGGATTTTTTTATTTGCCGTAAAGTCGTTGGACGAGGAGATCGACGGCATTGAACGCCGCCTTCTGCAACGCATTGTGCACGCTCGTCTGAGGAACTTTAAATGTCCCAAACTCGATAAAAAACGCCCACCCGGAAGATGTCTCGGCAAAACCCGTGCCTTTCGATGCCATCAAAATTCTTCCACTCTCAACGTCCATTATACGTAAAATCAAATAGGCTCTAACTGTGCCAGTATTGTTTTCGCGTGGAATGCCATTTTCCGAGTACTCCGTTTCGGACTTTGAATCAAGAGTAACATCTGAAACATTGCCGTAGATTATGTATCGAACGCCGAGAATCTCTCCAATCTGCCGCGCGGTTTTCGGATCAATCAAGCCGGTGATGTTGAGATTTGCCTCCGACAATTGCTCTGCAACCAAGTCTTTATCGACGACCGTAAAATGCTCATTCTTGATAAGCCGCATCGTGACATATTCTCCGGCACTTTTGCCGATATCAATTGTGTCAAATGTCGATTCCGAAGTTCCCTCATGAAATCCAAAATCCATGACCGCAACAGTAATCGGTTCCTCAAACAATGCCGCTTCGACCGTCGAGCACATCATCATGATCAACGTCGGCGAGCAAAACATTTTTTCCTGTGGCTTTCTTGCCGGAACGACCGGTGACTGTTTTATTCCAAACGACTTCACCCGTGGATGCCTTGATCACTCGCAGGTCGCATTGCAAAGCAACTGCAGAGTGCACATTACTCTTTTGCATTGCAGCCAGTCCGACATTTTCAATTGTGGAATGACCCGTTGCATGCCCCAACAAAGCGAAAAGTCCGCCCACCAACATAGAAGTATCGTTTTCCGCCTGATTGACCCATGAAACGTAGCCCATGTTGATGATCGTACCATGGATTAAATACTCTGCGCCGTTGTTCTTGCCGATTGCCGACGTGATCTCCGGCGAAATGATCTGACCGACTTGCGCCGTCGAGACCGATTCGGCATACTTCGGATCGAAGCCGGCACCTTCAAACAGCGCATTGAAATTGCCTGCATTCATCGATGACTCGACTTTGGAAATGACGCCGGCTTTTTCGTCGTAGAGCAACTTCTCTATGTCCTCCGCGACGGGCATCGACTCGACTATGTTGAATTTACCGTTGACGAGCAATCGTTCAATGACCAAATCCGAAAGCAGAGAAGCCGAATCGATGTTTTGATACCGCGTGTCGTTCGAGAATTTCAGCATCACGAAAGTCGGATCGTCCGCCGCCGATGCCGGTGCGAATGACATGCAGAACAATGCAATTGCCGTCAAAAACAATATCAAGCGTTTCATTTCGACGCCCCCTTCTTGTCGCGTTTCGTCTTATCCTTCAGACCCTCGGGAAGCGAAAGATATTTTTGCTCGGGCGTGAAGGAAAATTCGGTGATGCCGATGACGGACTTCTCGTAATCGGCAATGACGCCGTCTCTCTTTGTATAACTTGCGGTCGCGATCTTAATCAGCTTGTCGCCGTCGAAATAATATCTGGCAACATAAAATTTATCGCCGCTGTTAGAATAATAATCTTCGCAAGTCAAGCCATTGTCGAGAGTTGTTGAGCCAAAGAATTTGTATTTCGGCATGCTGGGAACTTCAACGATTTTGTCTGCAGGCATTATAACGAAAAGTGCCTTGATCAGAGTCGGCGAGCCGTAATTATATTCCTGAAACATCGCCCGATAGGGATCGACGGTCGAGCCGTCTTCGGCACGCACACTTGTCGTTTTGCCTCCGAACAATCCGGCGCTGTTGCTGTAATATCGCTGATTCCCTTTTTTTATATCCCAATAGAAATTGAATATCTCATTGTTCTTTGTTAATTTACAAATGCCGGCAGCGGTTTTCTCGTCACCGTCTTTTTTGCTGGCAGTCTCCACATATTTGTTATTGCCGTCGACAACAATAATACCGCTGTATTTGATTGATTCGTTGCCGGTGAACACGACCGGATTTAAAATGTTGCCATACTTGAGAACGCCCGAGCGATTGGTTTTGTGGACGGGCGGAGTGATTATCTCGTATTTGAGCGTGAAGCTCTTGTTGCGAAATGCGTCGCGATAAACGTCCGACTTTGTCGCTTCACTCGTCGAAACGAAGCTCATCAGCCCGATCAACAGGGCGATTATAAATTTGATCACTTTTGCTTGCCCCCAATCTCTCCGACGAGAACCTCTTTACCGACAAGATCATTCAAATCGCCGTTGTGCGCGGCATAAACTTTGATCTTCTTATCGATTGCGAACGCCGATTCGGGAATTTCCGCCGTCAAACTGATTATGTCCATGTCCAGAATGTGATGTTCGTTGCCATCACGGAGGAACCACTTTTGAATCATGACAAGTTTACCATCGGAATAAAGCATGTTGTAGACTTCCTGAGCAATCACGTTTCCTTCTATCGATTTGATATCATTGACGTACTGATCGCAATCATAGGTTTTGTCTTTGACGGTGCGAGTCGAACTGCCGTTGAAATGCGGCGCGGGCAAATTAATTCGATTGTCGCGGAAGGGATCATCCCAATAAAAAACGGCGAGCTCATCGGGCAATGCCAATTCACGCCGGGCATATTGAAATCCTTCCTTGGGATTGAGCGCGGAAGAATTGATCTGATCTTCGGGCAAAACTTTGGCAAAGACATCAATCTTATTGCCGACAATTGCCGCTCCTATGGTCGAAATGAAATGATAATATTGCCCGTCCCGATACAAATAATCCGGCCATTTTTTGTTTTTGACATCTTCATAGCGCGAATTTGCAGGTGTTTGATCTTCCTCGGCATAAAAATCGCCTAAATCGGCACTCTCGAACATTGATGCGGAACCGCCGCTGAAAAATCCCTTCCGAGTCGTGCGTTGCATGCGTTTGCCGTCTTCTCCGGCGTACGTCAACACACCCGAACTGTATTCGTGATCTTTGAACATGCGAGACATTCGGCATTCGACATAAAAATTACCGCTCTGAAACATCTGCCGATATTGTTCCGCCGCCGCCTGCTCCGCCGAGACCTCCGCCGTTGAGATCGTCAGCCCGACCAGAACGCCCAGCGCTCCGAGCGCCGCCCCCTTCAACCACCTCAAAAATTTTTTCTTCATAAACTCATTCCTCTTCTCGTAACGAGAAATTATATATGTGGATGTCTCTGTGTCAATAGGTAAGGTAAAAATATTTTTTGAGCCGAAAAAAAAGAGGGCGTCGACCCTCCAATTATTGATGCTATTTTTTTTCGACGGCTCGACAAAAATTTTCTCGCCGCGAATTTTTTACATTGCCGCTTGCTCTTCGGTCGCCGTCGGAGGATTTTGTCCCGGGTGCTGAGCCGCGTTCCAATGCTCCGCCTCGACGTACACCGGCATCGGTGCCAACGGCGCGTTCGGCGCCAACATACGAGCCGCCTCGATTGCTCGATGCGCACGGTCGATCGCCAATGCGCCCGCCTTCATCAGTTTGTCCGTGTTGTGGAAGCCGTAGCTGTTTTCTGCCGCCAGCCAATCCCAATACCATTGCCCTTCACGGATCAACAGCCGCGCCTCCGCCAATTGCTCGTCGGTCGCGCCCGCCGCTGCTGCCGCTTGGATCGTCAAATGCGCTTGAGCACACGTCTCACCCGCTATCCTCTGCAGTTTGAAGGTGTTGTCGTTGATCGTCTTCACACGCGCGATCAACGTCTCCGTGCTCTCGTCGTGGCACTTCAGACAAGATTGCTCCGTCGTCTTCAACGGATTCGTCATCCAATGCGACGTGTACTTTTGCCCCGACTCCCTCATATACGGCATGTGGCAGTCGACACAAGTCACACCCGCGTCGTGATGCACGCTCGTAACCCAGTTGTCAAACTCGGGGTGCTGAGCCTTCAACATCATCGCGCCGCTGTCGGGATGCGTCCAATCGCCGGTGAAGCCGCCCGCTTGTCCCGACTGATAGAACTGAAATTCTTCTTCGGGATCAAAGCCGTTGTCCCACGGATGATTCACCCGACCGTCCTCGGCGGTAAAATAATATTCGTTGTGACATTGACTGCAGACGTAGCCGCGCATGTCATTGTGCGGAGCGTTGTTGACATCGACGCCGCGACGCGCCATCGCCTCTACAAAGCCCTGCTGATATACTCTCAACTGCATGGTGTCGGGATCATGACACGTCGCGCAACCGAACCAATCATCAGCCTGCATCGGCGCTATGATCTCCGCTATCGGCTTCGACGCATACTCCCAACCCGTTTGTTTGAAGTAAACATCATACATGTACGAGCCCTTGCACGTGATGCACGAGCCCTTCTGCGGCGGCAGACGGAGCGTCGTCACAAAATCCTCGCCCGCATAGGTATGTCCGCGCGCCACGTCGTATTGCACCGCAAATTTATAGCCCTTGAAATTCTCGAGCATCTCGGGCTGCTCCTCGAGATACGACACGTGAGGCATCGACCCGCCGTAGCCCGTCGGCGACGGTGCCGCCTCGTTGTTCTTCATGAACGAGTTGTATTGCAACGGATACGCATCTTTATACGCCGCCGCGTGCAATTTTTGATCGTCGGGGATTTTCGCCAGTTCAAATTTCGTTGACGGCTTTGCTATGCCCACGCGGATGATCACAAATCCGAAGAAGATCACCGCCAGCGCCAGCGCCGCCGCCAAGTATTTTTGCATCTTACACACCTTTATCACTCCCTTACAAATTTTATTCGATCCGAATGCCGCCCTCGAGCGCGTTCGAGCCGTGCGCTATTCGACTGTGACACTTAACGCAGTCCTCCGCACTGTCGCCTCCGACGCCCGTCCTCACGTATGACATCGTCGATTCATGACAACGCAGACAGTTCTCGCTCACCATCTTTCGCGCCGACGCGTCCAACTCGATCCGCTCCGGATAATCACGCATCACCTCATGATACATGTCCACAATTCCCGTCCGACCTTTTTCAATCAGATAATGCGCGTCGTTGTCATGCGGCAGATGACACTCCACACAATCCTGATCCCGATGGCTCGACAGCTTGAATGTCTCCGCCTCGTGCTGCATCGAATGACACATCCCGCAAAACGTCGGCGTCCCCGTCGCGTGCAACATCGCACCCGCGATCCCGAAAAACGCCACGCCCGCGACAAATCCGCCCGCTAAACATTTCAACGTATGCTCCGTTAAAAGTTCCTTCCAATTCATTTGACTGCCCCCCTTTCTTCCGTCCAAAATTATTTTTTGATTGCAATCATCGTCCCGACCGTCAACGCCGCCGCGCTCAACCATAACAGCCATATCAGCGGCTTCGTCGACACGGTTGCCGTCACCGGTGCCGACACGATCTCTTCGACCGACGGCAATATTTCTATCCGAATGC
Organism: uncultured Selenomonadales bacterium; assembly: GCA_937915885.1. Lineage (GTDB taxonomy): Bacteria > Bacillota > Negativicutes > Selenomonadales > Selenomonadaceae > Quinella. The sequence continues at coordinate 8,918 of CALGGP010000349.1, forward strand.
GCTGCTCATCGTCGGATATTCCCGTCAATCGAATCCGCAATCGCCCGTCGAATACGTCTGTCGGCTCCGATGTGCCGCCGTCGCGCGTCACTTCGATCGTCGGCTCGACCGTTTCAACCCGTTCGCCGTCCGTTATCGATACCTCCGCGCGGACCTTTCGCGGCATGCCCGTCAAATCCAATTCGATTTCCGATTGCTTGAACAGATACGCCATGCCGTCATAAAGCGCCGTTTTTTTTCGAGTGAGCGTCAATTGCCCCGCCTCGAGCACGTACGGCGTCGGCGCGATGTACACGTCGCCCCCGACCGTCGAAAGTATTGCCGGCTCCCGCGCCGCGTCTTCGCCGTTCGAGCGCAACTTCGTCAGCGCCTTTACCTGCCGTCCGTCGACGCTGTACACGTAAAATTTTTCCGCGCCCCCTTCCGAAAACTCCTGTCCTCCGTAAATGATTTTATGTCCGAGAATTTCAGTCTCGACGTTCGGCATCAACTCCTTTGTTTCGGCGCCGCCGCTCGACGATAAAATTATCGACAGCAGCCCCGTCAATACCGCCGCGTGAGCGATCACTCCGCCGCGGCTCATCGATTTAATTTGGAACTTCGCGAAGGTCACGATGATCAGAATCGCGATTGCAACTCCGAGCGGCGACGTCGTCTTGACGTAAAAGCTCGTGTCGACCGCCGCCGGCGCGCCCGCCAGTTGGCTCAACAGCGGCATCGACATTCCGATCCACACCAGCACGGCGACGAATACCAATATCAGCATGCCGAGCAGGATCGAAAACGCGCGCTCGTTGAATGATTCGTACATTCGACCGTCGGGAAGGGATTTTGCTTTGATTGTGAGGATTGCGAGCCCGCCGATTAATATAATGGCGTTGGCGACGGCGATCGTCAATCCGATCGATGTGCCCGCGAATGAGTGTACCGAGAAGTCGCCGAGCAGTCCCGATCGGGTCAGAAACGTGCCGTAGATGACCAATGAATAAGTGCAGATTGCAGCGGCGTGAGTGACGACGAGCGTTGCGGGCTTTGACTTCGACAGATTGATCAGATGGAGTAAGACGGCGCTCAACAGCCACGGCACGAGCGATGAATTTTCGACGGGATCCCAGCCCCAATATCCGCCCCAGCCGAGAACTTTATACGCCCAATATCCGCCGACGAATATTCCGGCGCCGAGCATCGACCACGCGATCAATGTCCACTTCCGCGCGGATTCGAGCCACGATCGAGATTTCGGATCGCTCAGCAACGCGCCGAGGCTCAATGAGATCGGGACGGCGAGTAAGGCGTAGCCGAGGAAGATGATCGGCGGGTGGATCGCCATCCAAAAATCTTGGAGTAAAGGATTGAGTCCGAAGCCGTCAAGCGGAATAACTTTACTCGACTCGAACGGGCTCTTCATCAGCACGAGCACAGTCAGCATCGCTTGAATGAAACTGTAGACTGCGATCGCGGGGCGGTCGACGGAGCGGATTAATATCAGTCCGGCGATCGAATGAAACAGCAGCCAGAGCAGAAACGAGCCCTGTTGCCCCGCCCAAAACGCCGAGATTTTGTAGACCGTCGGCAGGCTCCGCGCGGAATAATTCATGACGTAGGCGATTGAGAAGTCGTCGGCGAAGAGCAGCGTCCATAAATATAAACTTGCCGCCGTCGTCGCGACCGCTCCGATCAACGTCGACCATCGAAGGCAGCGCTCCGAAAAATTTTTTGTGCTCGACAACAGCACCGCCGCCATCGACGCCGCCAACGTCAAAACCAATAATATATTGCCGATCATACGCTGCCCCGTTGGTTTTCATATTTCGACGGGCATTTGATTAGAAGTTTGTCGGCGTGAAACGCGCCGTCCGCGCCGTCGTATTTGCCGATCGCCACGATGTGATACGCCTCGTCAAATCGATCCGGCTTCAAACCCGAGTACTTCACCGCCATCGTCCGCCCGTCGCCCTCGTCCTTCAACACAAATCGGAACTCGTTGTCGAGTTGCTCCGTCGGCGACCGCTCGTCGAGCAGTCCCTTGACTTGCACCGTCGATGTCGACGATTGCGCCTCCGCGATTGACACGTACGGCGTCACCGAGTCGGATAATGTGAATCCTGCATAGCCCACGAACAGCGCTATCAGCACGCCCAATAAAATTTTCCTGTCCAACGGCAATCACCTCCTCATCAGCCGCGCGAAGATCAACGTCGCGTCGACCAGCGCCAACATCAACACAATAAGCATCGTCCGATCCATTTCGACCGTCCCGCTCGAGTTGAGCAGTGGCGTCGGGTGTAATGAGAAATACATGCGCGGCAGTATGAACACCAGGAACGGCACCGTCAACACCGACAACAGCGAGTAAACTGCAGAGACTTTCGCGCGCGTCCGTCGATCGGTGACGGCTGATCGGAGTGTCAGATACGCGCCGTAGATTAGTATCAGCACGAAGATCGTCGTCTGTCGCGGATCCCAATTCCAGTACGCGCCCCACGTCAGCTTGGAAAAAATTGCGCCGCTGATCGTCGAGAGTATCACGCTGATGAATCCGATTTTGACGGCTCGAGCACTCGACTCGTCGCTCGACGAATCGGCGCGTCGGAGATATTGCGCCGCGAAGTATGCGCTCGTAAAAAATGCAATCACCGCCAACCAAGCCGTCGGGACGTGGAAGTAAATTATGCGGACGAGATTACCAAGTCCCTCGGCGGGCGGCACGATCAAAAAAACGGCGGCGATGATCCCGATCGTAAACAAGCCGAGAACAATCAATCGCCACCACCAACCTTAAAATTTTTTCTGTAATGATAAGGTGGGGATATTTTTCCTCTGCAAT
>CALGGP010000350.1 GCA_937915885.1 uncultured Selenomonadales bacterium
TATTCATTGATTCGTTTCGGATCGTAAACGATATTGCCGATGCCTCCGTCGAGACAATTGCGCGCCATCCGCCGTCGGAGCGATTGCGCACCATCCTCCGTTGCAACGATTATGCGCGGCTCAATTGCGAAGGCAGGTTTGGGCTTTCAGAGCCTGATGCTGTCTCTTATTCATTGATTCGTTTCGGATCGTAAACGATATTGCCGATGCCTCCGTCGAGACGATTATGCGCGGGGTCGATCGCGAAGGCGATTTTCGATTTTTGCCCCATGAACTCGAAATCGACCGCGTCATCTTTGCCCGCCTTGATTATCGCAATGTCCTCGAGCATCCGATCGAAATAATCAACCGTCAAATCGCCGCCGCCGTGCGAGCAGTACATCTTATCGAATTTGCCTTCGGTGGCTTTTTTGATGTGTCGGACGGATTTTTCGTAGCTCGTCAAGCCGAGTGTTTCGCCCGACCACAGGAACGTAAACATGTTCGCGCCGTCGCCCGAGATCAACGCGCGGTTCTCTCGAATCAAAATCGCCGTCATGCCTTGCGTATGTCCCGGCAGATCGTAAATGTCGAGATGCACTCCGCCGAGATCAATCGTCATGCCTTCCGTGAGGTCTTTGAATCGCGCGGGATCGTCGCCGGGCAAATAATTGGCGTCCGTCAACGTCTTCGCCCACTCGGGATTGCACGCGCCGGCATATCCCTTGCGATTGCCCATAGCCGTATGCTCTTTGAACAGCGCGTTGTCGTTGCGATTCATATAAACGTCGTCGAATTGCGCGGTGCCGCTTGCGTGGTCGACGTGCCCGTGCGTGATCAGCACGACGATCGGTTTCTTGCTGATCGTCTCGACGTAACCTTTGAGGTCGCCGATGCCCAGCCCCGTATCGATCAAAGCGACTTTATTTTTGCCCTCGATCACATACATCAGATCGCCCGCGCCGTTGCGAATGCGGACGACGTTTTTATCGATCCGCGCGGAGCGGAAGTCGATATCGGTCTGACGAACGCGCCCCACCGCCGGTTTCGACGCCGCCTCGACCATATTGTTGAAAAGCAATCCGACGGCGGCGGCTCCCGTCAACTTGAAAAAGTCGCGCCGTGTGATGTCAATCATGATAATCCTCCTCTCATTTCACCGTGACGATCATGCGCTGATAGTGTTTGAGATTGTGTTTGCCGTTGTCCTGCACCTCGATGATCATATGAATCGTGTCGCCGATCTTGGCGTCCTGCGGGACGGTGAACGTCACCTTCGGAGTGTTCGCGCCCGTCAACTTGATCGAGTCTAACACTTCGTCGGCTTTGATGTCGCGACGGTGATCGTAGGTAATCGTGAACTCGTAAAGGTGGAAGACTTCATCCATGTCCTGAGGCTTCTTGCGCTTGTCGTCCTGATAGGTGTCCGCCTCGAAATATCTCCACCACTTGTAGGACAGTTTGTCGCCGTCGGGATCGCTCGCCTCCGCCGTCAACGTGACCTTCTCGCCGCGCCGCGCCGTAATGTTGAGCCCTTCCTTGACGGACGAGCCCTCGAAACGTTTCATCACCGGATTGTAATCCAAGGCATTGTTGATCGCGCGATTGTTTTTGTCGAACGCGCCGAAACTCCGCCCCAACCGCCGTCCATCTCGTTTGAATAGAGGAGCGCGCGGATCACCGAGTTCATATCATCGACTTCGCCGTCGTTGGTTATGACGGTGCGCATGGCGTTCTTCGCCGCCGCCTCAACGTCCGCGCCGCCGATTCCGACCGTCAACAGCGCGCCCGCCAACAGTCCCGACAAATATTTTTTGATGTTCATAATAATCCTCCGCCCTCGACGATCGGATCAACGGCTCACGTCGGTAACGTCGAAGGTGTAAGTGCCGCTGCCCAGCTCCAATTCGCCGGTGTAATTGATCGGGTTGCCGTTCTGCAAAACTTTCTTGCCGACCGCGTTCGGCAGGATCACCGTGGCGGTGGTGTTTGCGGGGATCGTAAAGCGATAGCGCGTCCAACCGCGATTCATTTTCTCCCAACTGCTTTCGATGCGCCCGTAGACCGAGTCGTAATGCCCGCGCGCAAAATTCATTTCGCCTTTGAAGTCGGGCGTCGGCTTGAGGAAGAAATGTTTGAAGCCCGGGTTGTTCTCGTCGCGCGCGATCCCGAGCGAAGTGTCGAACATCCACGCGCCGACCGCTCCGAACGAGTAGTGATTGAACGAGTTCATTGAATTGTTGCCGCCGAAGCCGCGCTCCTTCGTAAACGAGTCGAGCCGCTCCCAAATGGTGGTGGCGCCGTTCTTGACGGGGTAAAGCCACGACGGATATTGATCGTTCGTCAAAAGTTTATAAGCCTCGTCGTTGTAGCCGGTATCGCTGAGCGCGTGACTGATCGCCGCCGTCCCGATGAAGCCCGTCAACAACGAATAGGGCGGACGATTTTGATTGGCGTCGTCGAGATTGCGGCGCTTGACGGTGTCGACGAGCCGTTGCCCCAACAGTTGAGTCTTGTCATCGTCGACGACGTGCCCGAGCCCGATCGGAACCGCATACGCCGTTTGAATGTCCATGCGCGAGCCGTCGGTCTTGAGCGCGTAACCGTCCGAGGTGAAGAATCTCTTCATGTAATGCGCCTTGCGATCCTCATAGCGCCGCCGCCACTTGGACGCGTCCGCCGACTTGCCGAGCCGTTCGGCGGTCTTCATCATGATGTAGAGATTTTTGACTTCGTAAGCATTCCAAAGCGGTTGCGCGTCGCCCTGCCCGAATTGCGGACTCAACCAATCGCCGAGCCCGGGCAATCCCTTCGGCTCATTCAACAAACCGTCGGGCTGCTGACACGCCGCCATGTAATTCATATAGCGCGTCATCGCGTCGTAATGCTCCTCGAGCACCGCCGTATCGCCGTACTGCAGATACATCTCCCACGGCACGACCACGCCGACGCTCCCCCAGATGAAGCCGCCGGCTCCGACGCCCAACGGCGCGGTGTCGGTGAATCGACCGTCGGACGCCTGCAGGTCTCTCAACGTCTGCATGTGTTGACGCAAGAAATTGTCGCTGTCGGCAAGATACACCGCCGTGTTCGCGAACACCGCCAGATCGCCCGACCAACCCATGCGCTCGTTGCGTTGCGGGCAATCGGTCGGGATCGCAAAGAAATTCGCCAGCGCCGACCATCGAATGTTTTGCTCGAACCGATTGACGTCCGCGTTTGACGTTTCATAGCTCGCGGCGTCCTTCGGGATCGAGCTGAGCACCACGCCTTGGACGGAGCTCAACGGCAGAGGATTGTCGAGCCCGCTGATCTCGATGTAGCGGTAGCCGTGCCACGTAAAGTGCGGCTCGACGACTTCAGTGCCGCCGCGCAAAACGTGCAAGTCTCTGACCATCGCCGCGCGGAGGTTTTCAATCATGATCATGCCCTTCAACGGTCCGTCGGGGTAAAGCACTTCGGCGAAGCGGAGCGTCAACTTTTGCCCTTTACGCCCGTTGGTGATCAGAAGGCGCGGGATGCCGGCGAAATTTTGTCCCATGTCGTAGAGGTAGACGCCAGGGCGAACTTCGGTAAGCGATTTCGCCGTCAAAATTTCCGCCTCTTTGACTTCGCTGCCGGATTGCGCCACCAAATTTATATTCGAGAAGTCCTGATTATAATCGCGATCGGTCAACATCTCGTGCCAACGACCCGGGGCGGTGGTGCCCTCCAACGGAATTTCTTTCGCGGGGCGCCAAGTCTTTTCGTGGAACCCGGGCTGATCCCAACCTTGCAATTCCTCCGCGCGGGGCGCATCATACGATTGCCCTTGGAAAATGCTGCCGAGCTTGACGGGACCGTCCGTCAAAACCTTCCACTCGTCGGGCTGACTGGTGATAATCTGCTGCGAGCCGTCCTTATATTTGACGACGAGCTTGAGGATCATCGATTGCCGATCGCCGAAATAATTCCAATTGGTTCCTTGGAAAGTGTTTGCGCCCGCCCACCAACCTTCGGCAAGTTGAGCACCGATGGCGTTGGCGCCTTTTTTGAGCAGATGCGTCACGTCGTAAGCCTGATAGAGATGCGTCCGGTTGTATTGCGTAAAGCCCGGCGCGAAAAAGTCTTCGCCGACGCGCTCGCCGTTGATGTTGATCTCGTAAATGCCGCGCGCCGCCACATACAATTTCGCCGACTGCGGTTTTTTCGACAGATCGAATTCCCGACGGAGCATGGGCATGGCGTCGTGCGACGGATCAGTCATTTGACGCAAGCCGTTCGAGCCGCCGTCGAGACTGACGGTCCCTAATTTTTCGTAGAGATTTGCCTGCGGCGTGCGGAAGTTGCGAACGACGAAATTTGAAAACGTCGCCTTTTGACGGGGATCGAGCGCAAAGCCCACGTCGCCGACCACGGGATAAGCCGTCGAGCCGCCGCTCACTCCGTAGGGATTCGCATTGATGCCCTTGCTCCACGGGTCGACGTTCGGAGCGTCGAGAAATGCGCCGTCGACGGTAAAATTAAGCACGCCGTACACCGACTCGACGTCGAGATGATGTTTGGCGTGCAGATTCGACGAATTAATGACGTTCGACGGCACGGCGACTTCGCCGATCATTTTATCCATGCCGTCCTCGGGAACGTAGCCCGAACGATATACTCTGATTGCGACCGCGTTCGGATTGCTGCCGTCGAGCTCGACGCGCACGTAGGATTGATCCTTGCGCGCCGCCATGCCGCTCGTATTTTGATTGGCATTCATCAGACGCTGATCGTTGCCTCCGAACAAAATCCCCGCGCGATTGCTGCCCTGATCAATCTGAATGTCGCAAGCGATCCTGAACACCGTCAACGATTGAGCGTCGAGCGGAAGTGTTTGCAGATCGGAGCCGATCCATTTCGCGCCCGACCAACCGTCCTCGCCCATGCGATCGGGATTGAGTCCGACGGTAAATTGCGCGCCCGCCTGTTTTTTGACGCCGTTGCCGTCCCAAACGGTTACCGTCCAATCGTAAGTTTCGCCCGCGACCAGTTTCGAGCCGCCGTATGCAAAATCGATCGAGCGCCCGTCCTTGCGACGACCGCTGTCCCAAACGGTTTTGCCTGCGGAATTTTTGACGACGATCTGATACGACTCCTGCGACAGATTTCTTTCGCCCTCGTCCGCCGCCATCTGCCACGAAAAACGCGGGTGCTCACGATCGATCGCTTGAGGATTGCTCAGCCGCTCGACCTGCAGATTGGTCAGAGAGTACGCGAGCGCCGAATTGCAACCGAGCCCGAGCGCCAACGCCGCCGTCAAGAGTACCTTTGTCGATTTCTTCATCTCGACTTCCTCCAATCAGAAGAACATATTCAACTGTCCGCGCACATCGCGACGCGGGTGCTCACGATCGACCGCTTGAGGATTGCTCAGCCGCTCGACCTGCAGATTGGTCAGAGAGTACGCGAGCGCCGAATTGCAACCGAGCCCGAGCGCCAACGCCGCCGTCAAGAGTACCTTTGTCGATTTCTTCATCTCGACT
>CALGGP010000351.1 GCA_937915885.1 uncultured Selenomonadales bacterium
GTGGGTCGGGGGGATAAAATAAAGAGGCGACAACCGCTCCGCGCGGATGCCGCCCATTTTTTTGTCCCGACAAATTACCTTGCCGACGAAATTTATTTACGAACGCTTCTTGAAGAAATGAGTTTGCTTGGTTTTGTCGACGGAGTTGATCGCCGTGTCGGTGGTGCCGAACGCCGTCGATTTATCGTCCGTCGCAAGCGCAGTCAAGCCCCCGTCATTCTTCGGCGTAATAATCTCGTCCATGTCGACGTCCATCAGCGCCGTCAGCTCATCGTCGCTCCGATCGAACGTGTTCATCACATTGCCGCTGCTCGTACTCAACGAATCCGACGAGAACCACGCCCGCATGTTTTCAAACGCGTCCGCCGTGATCATGATCGTATTCTTCAACGGATCATAATTTTGGATCGTGTTGACCGAGCGTCTCGTCGTCTCGACCGTTTGATCGAGCGTCGCGCCGCCGTCGTCGGAGTTGTTCAGAATCACTTCGTTTGTGCCGCCGCCCGTCGAAAGCTGCACATTCGCGCCCACGACGTAAGTATCATTGTTATTGGAGCCGAGCACGATCGTTTTGATGTCGAGATCGTCTTCGTCGTCGGAGCCCGCCACGACCACCGCGCCGACCGTCGCGTCGCTCAAGTCCAACGTGCCGCCGCCCGAGTCAACGCTTATCACGCGTTTCATTTCGCCGCTGCTGTCGGTGAGATTGACCGTCGTCGTTTCGGCGCTGTCATCAACCGCACTCGATACGGCGCCGTTGGGCACTTGGACGATGTCGTTGGAGACGAAGAGAACGGTTGCCCTGTTTCCAAGTTGCAGACTGCGGCTGCTGAAGGCGATGTTGCCTTTCCTGATATCGTCGACCACATTATTCGAAGCCGTCACGAAGCCCGCGCCGCTGTCGGCATTATATCCGGAAAGGTTGATCGTGCCGCCCGACGGATAGATGCTCGTCGCGCCGCCCGCCGACACATCGATATTCACTGCGCCGTTGCTGATGCGGACGATATCCATGCCCTTGCCGCACAGCAAATTGACTCGCGCGCCGCCCGAGGCGTCCACCGTCACCACATCGCCGCCGTTGCCCAGCCTTACAGTCTTGGTGCCGGTCGTTGTCGAACCGATGCTTATTCGCGAGCCGCCCTTGTCGGAGAGCTGAACCTCCTGATTGCCGCTGCCGAGTTCGATGCTGACGCTTGCATCGGTTTGCGACAGATCACAGACGGTGGTGGAGCCGTCGTCGGCGTCATCTCCGAGAACGAAGGCGGAGTTGTCGACGATGACGGACGTGTCGACGACTTTTATAACGGTGCCGTCGTCGCCGGTGACGGTTTCGGTCTCGACGGTGATATCGGTGAAAACAGTTGTGTCGTCGTCTGCGGCGCTCGTATCATCGACCGTGGTATCATCGACCGTTGTATCGTCGGCAGTAGTGTCGTCGGCGGTAGTGTCGTCGACCGTGGTATCGTCGGCAGTGGTATCGTCGGCAGTGGTGTCGTCGACCGTTGTATCATCGACCGTGGTATCGTCGGCAGTCGTGTCATCGACCGTGCTATCGTCGGCAGTCGTGTCGTCGACCGTTGTATCATCGACCGTAGTATCGTCGGCAGTCGTGTCGTCGACCGTGGTATCGTCGACCGTGGTATCATCGACAGTGGTATCGTCGACAGTGGTATCGTCGACAGTGGTATCGTCGACAGTGGTATCATCGGCAGTCGTGTCATCGACAGTGGTATCGTCGACCGTGCTATCGTCGGCAGTCGTGTCGTCGGCAGTCGTATCGTCGGCAGTCGTGTCGTCGACCGTGGTATCATCGGCAGTCGTGTCGTCGGCAGTTGTATCGTCGGCAGTTGTATCGTCGGCAGTGGTGTCGTCGACCGTTGTATCGTCGGCAGTCGTGTCGTCGACTGTCGTATCGTCGGCGGTAGTGTCGTCGACCGTGGTATCGTCGGCAGTAGTGTCGTCGGCAGTCGTATCGTCGGCAGTAGTGTCTTCGACCGTGGTATCGTCGGCAGTCGTGTCGTCGGCATAAGTCCAAATGCCGTCGACGTTCGCGATCACATATCCGTCCGCGCCGCCCGCATTCGACGCCGCACCGCTCACCGATTCGCCGTTGATCGTCAAGCCCGAGATATCCGTCGCTCCGTTGATCGTGAGTGTCGAGCCGTCCGTTATCAACGTCAACGCGCTCGTCGCCGTCAAGCCGCCCAATCTCAAGCCGTCGGCGCCCGTCGACAACACAATCGCATCGCCGTCGACCACCCACGCATCATGATCATTGGCGTCGACCACGATCGAGCCGTTTTGCCAACCGTCGCCCGCATTGAGTTTGCCCGCGACCGCGCCGCCGTCATACAGCGTCAACGTGCCGCTCTCGACATTCACCGCCACGCCGTTATTCGTCGAGCCGAGCACCAAACCGCCCGCCGTCGTCTCGAACCCGAACATTTCATCGTCGTCCGACGGAGCGATTGAATGAGTGCCGTCGCTGAAAATATAATTGGCGCCGTCGAATGTGATCGATGCGAGCGTCTGAGGTGTGTGCGCAAATTCCAAGCCGTTTGCATCGTCGAAGTCGCCATCGATCAGATTCCGCGCGGAGCCGTTGACACTGACCGCCGTCGTGCCGTTGACGTGGACGTTGTAATCGTCGGCAACCGCAGCGTCGAGAAAGTTGAGCCCGCCGTCAACGACCTTTATATTGTCGTAGCTGTTGACGCCGGTAATGCTGATCTGGTTGTTGAATGCAAAACCGTCGTCGATCGCCGTCCAGAGGTTGAGCTCAACGTCGGACGAGTTGCCGTCGATGTCGAGCCACGCATTTTGCGCGCCGTTGAGAGTGTAAGGCGTGTCGAAGTCAATGCCGGTGACATGAATGTTGGCAACGTTATCGGTGAAGTTGCCGCTGAAGTTTATGAACGTGCCGTCGTCGACGCCGATCCCGACCGTGTCTGTGATGCCGCGAATGATGAATCCGTCGACCGCATCAACCGCCGCGATGTAAGCGACCGATTTGCCGTCGGCGGCAGTCTCATAGCCGGCGCTTGTGCTCGACGACAGATAGGTGCTTGTGCCGTCGACGATTGCTGCGAAATGAGCCGCGACGGTTTGCGGCGCCTCGATGTCATCAGCCAACGCCAGAGTATAACCGTCGCCTTCGATCGAAATGTTTGCGCCGTTGAGATTGGCGGCGGTGATCGTTACCGTGCCGTCGGCGCCAACAACGATCCCGTCGGTCGACGAGACGCCCGTCAAGGTGAAGAGATCGGTCGCGTCGACTGCCGCCGTGTATTCGATCACTCCGTCGACCAATTCATAGCCCGCCGTGGTTGCTTCCGATTTATAAACGTTACCATCGAAATGGGCAGCGGTAGTCGAAGGAGCGCTGACGTCGGAGGCAAGCGCCAATGAATAACCCGCGCCTTCGATCGAAATGTTTGCGCCGTTGAGATTGGCGGCAGTGATCGTGACGACGCCGTTATCAACGGTGATCCCGTCGGTGTTCGCGACGCCGATTAACTCAAACAGATTGCTTGCCTTCGATGCCGCCGCATAGGAGATCGATTTGCCGTCGGAGGAAAGCTCATAACCCGCCGTCTTCGATTCCGATTTATACGTGTTACCGTCGAAGTGCGCCGCCGTCGTCGTCGAAGTCGTAACATCGTCGGCAATCGCCAACGTATAACCTTCGCCGCTGATGATAATGCTCGGATTCATCACGGGCTCGGTCGGGAAGTTGGCGGCGGTGATCGTGACGGTGTTGCCTTCAACCGATATCCCGTCCGTCGAGACAACACCTTTCAAGGTGAAGAGATCGGTCGGCTCAACCGCCGCCACGTAAGTGATCACTCCGTCGACCAATTCATAGCCCGCCGTCTTCGATGCAGATTTATAAGTGTTACCGTCAAAATATGCCGCCTCGTCATACGGAGGCGAAACATCGTCTGCAAGCGCCAACTTATAATCGCCGCCGCTGATGGTGACGTTCGACTCGTCGAGATTGTCGGCAGTGATCGTGACGACGCCGTCGGCGCCAATCTCGATCCCGTCGGTCGACGAGACGCCCGTCAACGTGAAGAGATCGGTCGCGTCGACTGCCGCCGTGTATTTGATCACTCCGTCGACCAATTCATAGCCCTCGGTGCTCGACGCAGATTTATAAGTGAGACCGTCGAAATGAGCCGCCGTCGTCGTCGGAGCCGTAACGTCGTCCGCCAACGCCAACGTATAATCGCCGACGATGATCGAAAAATCGGCATTGTTGAGATTCGCAGCCGTGATCGTGACGGTGTTGCCTTCGACCGTGATCCCGTCGATTGACTTGACGCCGCTCAACGTGAACAGATGAGTGTACCTATCATCCTCGTAAGTGATCGTCGTTTTGTTATCGTCGAGCTTATAGCCCGCAGTCGTGAGCAACTGATAGCACGCCGCCGTGTTGTTTTCGACACCCGTCCACTCGTACACGACGCCGGGATCGGTCGACGTGAGATCGGTCAACAGCGCCGTCTCGCTTTGGACAGGATGGGAACTGGTTGAAGCGTTGACGGTGGTGCCCGCGCCGTAGGTGATCGTACCGGCGGAGCCGTCGAAGCCCGAGCCGATGCCCGAGAAGCCGTTGGCGGTGATATTTGCCGTGCCGCCGATCGTTATTGCGCCGATCGAGCTGTTGTAACCCGAGCCGATGCCCGCGCCGGTGTTCGCCGTGGCGTTGACGGTGACGGAGCCTGCGATATTGATCGCGCCGCCCGTTGTTTCCACATCGGAGCCGATCGCCGCGCCGGACGAGTATTGTCCCGTCTGTTGCACGGTCAAAGAGCCATCGCCGATGATGTTTAGTGTGCCGGTGCCGACATTGATCACCGCTTGAGTATAATTCATACTCGAGGCGGAATCAGTGAGCGTGTTGGTGCCCTTGACCGTCAAAGTATTTGTGCCCGAGCCGAATCTGATCAGATTTTTCAATTCGGTCGAGGAGATGTTGAGGTCTTGAATCCAAAGGTTGATGCCGCTAACCGCCGACGCATCGATCGACACATTATTCAACGTCGAGCTTGCGCCGATCAATTTTACATTCGTCGCGTTAATCGTAACGGTGCCGGTGAAGCCGTCGGCGAATTGATAAACGCCGTCGGCGCTGATGGTGTAAGTGTTGACGGTCGACGGGATCGTGGTCGGATCGACGGTGGGCGCCGTCGGAGTGTCGACGTCGGAGCCGAGCGCCAACGTATAATTTTCGATGTCGCCGCCGAGCAGGACTGATTCTTCTTTGAGAGATGCCGCGCCGATCGTCACGGTCGAGCCGCTGATCGAAACAGCGTCGAGCGAAGTAATTCCGCTCAAAGTGATCACGCCCGTATCGGTGTACGTCTTCGACAGCTCGGACGTAGCGATCGATCCGTCGGTGATGCCGGTGTAGATGGTGTAGGTGGTGCCGTCGGATTTTGCCACGCCGCCTTCGATTGCGGTGTAAGTGGTGCCGTCGAAGGTGAACGTCTCGCCCGTTTTTATATTGCTGATCGTGTCGGTGCCGACCGTTGCGAAGCGCTGAAGATCGAAATTGAAGTTCGAGTTTGGGATCATAAAAACCACTTCCTTAGAATATATAACATTACTTTTAAGAGTATCGATGCAAACCGCATCAGACTTTAATTTGCAGCGATAAAGATTTGTTTATAGCCGCTCCGCGCGGAGGTCGCCGAATTTTTTTTGCGCAGAGAAGCCTCCGACGTGGTACAATGGATCGATAATGTGATCGGAGGCGATTGGCATGAAAAATTTTCTCGAGACAAAACGGCTGCCGATACTCTTGACGTTGAGCATGCTCGCGGTCGCCGCAATCGCGGGAGTCATGGCCGTCGGCTTCGATGTCGATAACGAACCGCGACGTGAAAAAATCGGATTCATCATCCTCGGCGATATCAGAGAAGCCGGTTGGAACGCGTCTCACTACAACGGCATCAAAGCCGCTTGCGACGAATTTAATCTCGAGCTGCTCGTTCGAGACAACGTCGAGGAAAATACCGGGCAATGTCCGGCGGCAATCGAAGAGCTCATCAACGAAGGCGTCGGCATGATTTTTCTCGCAAGCTATTCTTACTCGACCGAGGCGCTCCCGATCATCGAAGCCAATCCCGATATCGCCTTCGCCACCAACTCCACAAAGCAATACGCAAAAAACTTGACCGCCTACTTCGTCCGAATGTATCAGGGTCGATATATGTCGGGGGCGCTCGCCGGCATGCGCACGAAAACCAATGTGATCGGCTACGTCGCCGCCATGCCCACGCCCGAAGTCAATCGCGGCATCAATGCCTTCGCGCTCGGCGTCAAACGCGTCAATCCGAAGGCGAAGGTGCTCGTGATGTGGACTCATTCTTGGCAGGACGAGGACGTTGAAAAACAACACGCCCGACGGTTGATCGTCGACAAGCACGCCGACGTGATTGCGTATCATCAGGACGAGGCGGCGGTTTGCGACGTGGCCGATTGCCTCGGCGTTGACTTCATCGGCTACAACGCCAAGCTCGCGGGCTATTCGCATCACTGTCTGACTTCGCAACTCTGTCGATGGGATTTGTTTTATAATGATATTGTGCAACGGTATTTGAAGGGCGAGCTCAACGCGACGCGCAATCAATGGTTGGGCATGCGCGAAGGAGTGATCCTGTTCGACGGATATTCCGAGCTGGTGACGCCCGAAATGCGCGCGACCGTCGAGAGAATCCGCGCGGAGCTGCACGACGACCGATTGATTTTTATTGACGAAATTCGGGACAACAAGGGGCAAGTGCGTTGTGCGCGGGGCGAGGCGATCAGCGACGACTTTCTGCTCGAGCGAATTAATTGGCTCGTCGAAGGAGTTGAAGTCATTGATTAGGAACAAAAAAATCATCGCCCGATTCACGGGACTGATCCTTGTGACGAGCGCGTTGTGCGCGGGGCGAGGCAATCAGCGACGACTTTCTGCTCGAGC
>CALGGP010000352.1 GCA_937915885.1 uncultured Selenomonadales bacterium
CTCCTCTTCGACGTTTTTGGCGTAAGTTTCCCAAAAAAGTGCCGCCGTCTTGTAATACTCAAGGTCGTGCTCTTCGCCTCTGATTTTTTTGTCCTTTGCCATTTCTCTAGCGTCATGCAGCCTGGGATTAAGGCACCATTCGCGGACAGTATCGCGAGAGAGTCCGAACTCTTTGGCAAGCCTTTGGTAGCCGCATTTTCCCTGCTCGTATTTTGCTACGACTTGCAGCTTGAAGTCAATGCTATACTTCTGTTTTTCCCCCATTTTTACACCTCCGTTGGTGTCCTAATTTATGGGGTCAGTTCACGCTTCGGAGTAGAGGTTTCCCCCTTCCCCTAAAAGCAGGGGGGCGCGGGGGCACTCCCCCGCTGAGCCGTCTGCAAGACACTGTTCGAGTGAGCAGGATATAAGAGTTTTTAGGAGGAATATTTAATGGCAAAACAGAAATTTGATCGTAGCAAACCGCACGTCAACATCGGTACGATCGGTCACATCGACCACGGCAAGACCACTCTCACCGCCGCCATCACCAAAGTCCTCGCCGCGAAGAATCTCGCAAAGTTCGAGGCTTATGATCAGATCGATAAGGCGCCGGAAGAAAAAGAGCGCGGCATCACCATCAACACCGCCCACGTCGAGTACGAGACTTGGGATCGCGAAGTCGACGGCAAGCCCGTCAAGGGTCGCCACTATGCACACGTCGACTGCCCGGGTCACGCCGATTATATTAAAAACATGATCACCGGCGCTGCTCAGATGGACGGCGCGATCCTCGTCGTCGCCGCCTCCGACGGTCCGATGCCGCAGACTCGTGAGCACATCCTGCTCGCTCGTCAGGTGGGCGTGCCCGCAATCGTCGTGTTCCTCAACAAAGTTGATCAGGTCGACGATGATGAACTGCTCGAGCTCGTTGACATGGAAGTTCGCGACCTTCTCACCAGCTACGAGTTCCCGGGCGACGAGATTCCGATCGTCATGGGTTCCGCTTATCAGGCGCTCAACCCCGACGGCAAAGTTGCCGACGCCGACGTTGCGAAACAGCAGGAGAACATCATCAAACTGCTTGACGCCGTCGATACCTACATTCCGACTCCGACTCGCGACACCGACAAGCCGTTCCTTATGCCGGTCGAAGACGTCTTCACCATCACCGGACGCGGCACCGTTGCCACCGGTCGTGTGGAGCGCGGCGAATTGAAACTCAACGAGCCGGTCGAGATCGTCGGTCTGATGGACGAGCCGCGCAAGACCGTTGCCACCGGCATTGAGATGTTCCGCAAACTGCTCGACTACGCTCAGGCAGGAGACAACGTCGGCGTTCTGCTTCGCGGCATCGATCGCAAAGAGATCGAGCGCGGTCAGGTTATCGCAAAGCCCGGCTCGATTCATCCGCACACCAAATTCAAGGCTCAGGTCTACGTCTTGACGAAAGACGAGGGCGGTCGTCATACGCCGTTCTTCGCCAACTATCGTCCGCAGTTCTACTTCCGCACGACCGACGTGACGGGCGTCGTCAGCAATTTGAAGGATAACGACGGCAACGCGGCAGAAATGTGCATGCCCGGTGACAACATCGAGATGCAGGTTGAGCTGATCACTCCGATCGCAATCGAAAAAGGTCTGCGCTTCGCAATTCGCGAGGGCGGTCATACGGTCGGCGCGGGTCGCGTTATCGACATCGAAGAAGCATGAGACGCAATTAGGAATTAGAAATTAGGAATTAGGAATTGGGGCGACGGGTTTTTAATTCCTAATTCCGCATTCCTAATTCCTAATTATTTTTGCGCTGATTCGGCAGATGGCTCGGCGTTCGATCGAGGGAACTGCCGTTGAGAAATGTTGGGAGCCGCGACTCCCGACTGAGGAGGAAATTTTTTTGGCAACCAAGAAACAACAGAAAATCCGCATTCGCCTCAAAGCATACGATCACAAGTCGCTCGACCATTGCGCGGCTAAAATCGTCGAGACGGCGAAGAAAACCGGCGCCATGGTCTCCGGACCGATCCCGCTTCCGACGGAGAAAAGTATTTATACGATCCTCCGCTCGCCGCACGTCAACAAAGATTCTCGTGAGCAGTTCGAGATGCGCACTCATAAGAGGCTCATCGACATACTGCAGCCGACGAACAAGACCGTCGACGCGCTGATGCGTCTCGACCTGCCCGCCGGCGTCGACATCGAGATCAAAGCGTAAAGTGAGGAGGCGTGAGAATTGGCAAGAATGCTTTTGGGCATTAAACTTGGAATGACTCAGCTCTTCACCGAAGAGGGACGCGTCATTCCCGTAACCGTCATTCAGTCGGGCGGCAACGTCGTCCTTCGCAACAAGACGGTCGAGACCGACGGTTACAACGCCGTGCAGCTCGGCTTCGGCGAGATCAAAGAGTCGAAAGTCAACAAGCCGATGGAAGGGCAATTCAAGAAGGCGGACGTCAAGCCCGTCAAATTTATTCGCGAACAGCGCCTCGACGCGGCGTCCGAACACAAGGTCGGAGATATGATCGAAGTCGACGTGTTTGCGGCAGGCGATCTGGTCGATGTGATCGGCACGTCGAAGGGCAAGGGATTCGCGGGCGGCATCAAACGTCACAACTTCGCGCGCGGACCGATGGGTCACGGCTCGAAATCGCATCGTGAGCCCGGCTCGACCGGCGCAATGCTGTCGGGTCCCGGCGGTCGCGTTTTCAAGGGCAAAAAGTTGCCGGGTCGAATGGGCGGCAATCGCACGACAATCCAGCGTCTGACGATCGTCAAAATCGATAAGGATCGCAATCTGATCCTCATCAAAGGCGCCGTGCCGGGTCCGAAGAAGGGGCTCGTCATCGTCCGCGACACCGTCAAGCCCAATAAAAAATAATGGAAAGGAGGCGCAATCGTGCCAACAGTTTCAGTGTACAGCATGACAAATGAGAAGGTCGGCGATATCAATCTCAACGACGCGATTTTCAACGTCGAGATGAATGCCGGTCTCGTGCATCAGGCGGTCGTGATGCAGCTCGCATCGCAACGGCTCGGAACTCATTCGACCAAAACGCGCGCGGAAGTGCGCGGCGGCGGTCGCAAACCGTGGCGGCAGAAGGGCACCGGACGTGCTCGCGTCGGGTCTCGTCGCAGTCCGCTCTGGCGCGGCGGCGGGATCATCTTCGGACCCAAGCCCCGCTCGTACGCCTTCAGAATGCCGCGCAAACAGCGCCGACTGGCGCTCAAGTGCGTGCTCAGCGATAAAGTCAAGAGCGGCGATCTGATCGTGCTCGACGATCTCAACTTCGACGCTCCGAAGACGAAGCAGTTCGTCAAACTCCTGAACGATTTCAACGTCGAGAAAAAGGCGCTGTTCATCACCCTCGAGATGATTGAAAACGTCACGCGCTCCGCCAACAACATTCAGGGCGTCAAGACGATCGGCGCGCTCAATCTCAACGTTTACGATATTCTCAACCACGATAAGCTCTTCATTACGAAAGACGCCATCGCCAAAATCGAGGAGGTGTACGTCTGATGGAAGCAAGAGATATCATCATTCGCCCGCTGATCACCGAGCGCTCGACCGAATTGATGTCGGAGGGCAAATACGTATTCGTGGTCGACAAGCGCGCGAATAAAATCGAGATCGGCAAAGCCGTCAAAGAGATTTTCGACGTCAAGGTTGAAAGCGTGCACACGGTCAACGTCACGGGCAAAACGAAGCGTCGCGGTCGGACGGTCGGCAAGCGCGCCGATTATAAGAAGGCAATCGTCAAGCTCGCGCAGGGCGAGACGATCGAGTTCTTCAGCGCGTAATTTTTGAGCAAAGGAGGTAAAACGACATTGGGCATTAAATCATTCAAGCCGTATACCCCGGGTCGGCGCTTTATGACGGTCTCGACGTTCGAGGAGATCACGACCGACAAGCCGGAGAAATCTCTGCTGGCGCCGCTCAAAAAGCATGGCGGTCGCAATCAGCAGGGGCGTCTGACGGTGCGGCATCAGGGCGGCGGACATAAGCGCCGTTATCGCATCATCGACTTCAAACGCAATAAGGACGGCATGTCGGCGACGGTCAAGACGATCGAATACGATCCGAACCGCTCCGCGCGGATTGCGCTCGTTCAGTACGAGGACGGCGTGAAGAGTTATATCATTGCTCCGAACGGTCTGAAGGTCGGCGACGTGATCGAGTCGGGCGCGGAAGCCGATATCAAAACGGGCAATGCGCTGCCGCTGAAAAATATCCCCGTCGGCACGATGATTCATAACATCGAGATGAAGATCGGCAAGGGCGCGCAATTGGTTCGGAGCGCGGGCGCGGCGGCTCAGCTGATGGCGAAGGAAGGCAACTATGCGTTGATCCGCATGCCGTCGGGCGAAATTCGCAAAATCCACATCAATTGCCGTGCGACGGTCGGTCAAGTGGGCAATCTGGATCACGAGAACATTTCGATCGGTAAAGCGGGGCGCTCGCGTTGGTTGGGAATTCGTCCTGCGAACCGCGGCGTATCGATGAACCCTGTCGACCATCCGCATGGCGGTGGTGAGGGACGGAGTCCTGTCGGTCGCAAGCATCCGGTTACGAAGTGGGGCAAGTGTGCGATGGGAGCGAAGACGCGGCGTAAGAAGGCGTCGGATAAGTTGATCGTTCGTCGTCGTAAGTAATTTTGCCCGAGTGTTCGGGGCGACGAAAAATTTATTGATCCCGCCCACCCACC
>CALGGP010000353.1 GCA_937915885.1 uncultured Selenomonadales bacterium
TGGGCGGGAGAATTTATTTTTTGGAACGGTGCCGAGCGATCGCCGTCGAGACTGCCGTCGGCGCCCCGAAAGGAGATTTTTCGTCGCTCAATTCGTCGCCGAGCGCCGATATTTCCGTCGAGCTCACAATTTCCTCGAGCTCGTCTTTCACGCCCGCCGCCTCGTCAAACCACGCCTCCGACGCCGACGCCTGATACAAAGTCATATCATCGGCATAATCGTCCGCCGACGACACCGTCACTATCGACGGCATGTAAATCGTCCCTACGTCGTTCGTGCCGAAGATTGTCACAACATCATACTCCGCGCCCTTGACAACCAACGTCCCCGAGTCGAAATTCAAAATGAAATCGCCGCCGCCGCGTTGCGTCGTATATTCGCCCGCAACTACCTGCAACGTCTTATTGGTGTCGTAGCCGACAACCGTATCGTCGCCGTCGCCCGCGCGATATTGCACCACTGCCGAATATCCGTCGCTGATATCGATCACATCATTGCCCGCACCGCCGTCCGCCGTCGCGCGCTCGCCACTGACCACGATCGAATCATCGCCCGCGCCGCCGTTGATCGATGCAAAGTCGCCGCCGTTGTCGACCGTGTCATTGCCCGCGCCCGCATTGATCATCGCATGCTCCGCGCCGTAATAATTCTCGATGTAATCATCGCCGCCCAGCGCATTGATCGTCACGTCGGCGCCGCCGTTGCGAATCGTATCGTTGCGCTCCGTGCCGGTGATGACGAGCGACTCCTCATTCGATATCGTCTCCAAGCCCTCGGTGCTCGTAAAATAATCGTTCGTCAACGTCACGAGACTGCCGTCGGCGTTGAGCACCTGCACATTCGTCGACGTCGTGTTCTTGAGCGTCAATGAGCCGCTCCCGACCTTCAAAATAATATCCGAACCGTTGAGAGAACCGCTGCCGATCGCGCCGCTCAAAATCTGAATCGTGTCGCTCGGATTGAACGTCGTGATGATGTCGTTGCCGTCGCCGTCCGCGTATTGAATCAACTTGCCGTTGGTGGTGCTGTCGCTGTAATAATACGCGTTGCTGCCGGTGTTTATGGTGTCGTCGCCCGCGCCGCCGCGCAGCGTCACGCCCGACCAATACGCGTTCGTATAAATCGAGTCGTTACCGTCGCCGCCGTTGAGCGAAACACGATGATCGTTGCTGTAAATCGTATCGTTGCCCGCGCCGCCGTCCACCGTCACGAACTCGTAAGTCGCGCCGTGAATGTCGGTGTTGATGTAGTCGTGACCCGCGCCCGCGTCGATGTAAACATAATGTTTGTTGTTCCGAATGCGATCGTTGCCGCCGCCGCCGTAGACCGTCGCGTAATTCCCGTCGTTGTAAATATAATCCGCGCCGAGCCCGAGATCGATCACCGCGTTGCCGCCGTAGTTCGTCACGCTGTCATTGCTCGCCAACCCGAGGAGCGTCGCGCCCGTCCCGTTGGAGCTGTTTGTCATGATCTCCCGATCGTTCGAGCCGCTGACGAGACTGTTCGCCGTCGTGTTGGTGATGTACGTTGCGACCGTCGAGGGCGTGCCTTCATCCCACTCGACCACGTAGACGCTCGAGAACGGAAGCGTGCCGTCCGCCGCCACATAATATGCGCTGTCGAATCCGCTTGCCGCGATCAAATTATCGATCGCCGCCGCCTCCGCCGTGTCGTCCGCCGTCGCGATCGCTCCTCCGAGCGAATACGCATAATCCGCCGCCGCTTGACGACTCGTCGCCGCATCGAACACGTAATAATAATGCCCGTTGTAGTTGAGCGCGTCGGCGGGGATCGTCGGCTCGGGACGGTCGACGTTGTGACGAGTGCGCATGCCCTCCGCATCGATGATGTTGATCGCAACGTCGGCAACATCTTTGATCGTGATCGAGCCGTCGCCAACCGCGATGATGAAATCATTGCCGTCGTCGCTCGTCGCCGTCGAGTACTCGCCCGCGCTGATCCGAATCGTGTCGTCGGCGTTGAAGCCCGTGATCGTATCGTTGCCGTCGCCGTCGCCGTATTCGATCACGTTGTCGGAAGAAAGGGTCGACAGCGCAATATAATCGTCGCCCTCATCCGCGCGGAGCGTCGTGTTCGAGGCAAGCAGGCTGATGGAGTCGTCGCCGCCGCCCGCGTTGATCACTGCGTAGCCGCCGGAGTTTTGAATTTGATCGTTGCCGTCGCCCGCATCGATGTTTGCGTTGAGGTTGGTGTTGAAAATCTGATCGTCGCCGAAACTGCTGCGAATCGTCGCGTTCTCGCCGGCGTTGTAAATAATATTCGTGCCGCCGGCGGAGCCGATCGAAACGTTTGCGCCGACGTTATTGATCGTGTCGTTGCCCTCGGACGAATCGATCGTCACGTCGCCGCCGCTGTTGTAAATCGAATCGCGCCCGTCGATGCCGACCAGCAGCGTGTTGTCGACGGTGTTATTGATGATGTTGATATCGGGATTGATGGTCTCGACGGTGCCGTCGGTGTCCATGATGTTGATCGGAACCTCCGCCGCGCCCTCGAGCGTGATCGAGCCGTCGCCGACCGTGATGATATAATCGTTGCCGTTTTTGAGCGTCCCGTCGATCGTGGCGTCGATCAATTGAAGAGTGTCGTAGCGCCCGAAGCCGCGCACAAGATCATTGCCGTCGCCGACCGCATACTGGATCAGCTTGCCGTAATAAGAATCCGAATACCCGTCGACATAACCGGCGCCGTAAATCGTATCGTCGCCCTTGCCGCCGTTGAGCGTGACGCCGCTCCACCAACCGTTGGTCGAAACATAATCATTACCTTCGCCGCCCGCCAACGAGACGCGATTATCATTGCTTTGAATGGTGTCGTCGCCCGAGCCGCCGTCGACCGTGACGTTCTCGTAACTGTAGCCGTGAATGTCGGTGAGGATCGAATCGTTGCCCGCGCCGAGCTCGACGTAAACGTCCTTGCCCTCGTTATAAACGGTGTCGTCGTAAGCGGTGCCGGTGATGATCGTGTCGGCGCTCGTGTTGTGGATGTATTGACCGGCGGGAAGCAGTCCGCTCTCCCACTCAACAATGAACGACGTTTCGCCGGCTTGGAAGTAACTGCTGTCATTCCAAGTATACGCCTCGTTGCCGTAGGTGAGATCGCGGTAATACATTCCATAATTTTCGTTGGTGCCGCCGTTGGGTTCTCTGTTACCGTAAATATCGATGCCCCAATGAGCGTTGTCGAGATTGTTTTCGAGCGGCGTCCCGTCGACCCAAGTCCATGTACCTTCGGAATCGGCATCACTCAAACCGAAGTAGGCGCTTTCATACCCGAGCGCAGTCATGTAATCGTAGAGCGCGGTGTTTTCGGCGTCGTCGTTAATGACGGCAAGATGCCCGTCGAGCGACTCGGCGAAAGACTCCGCGTCCTCCCACGTGTCGGCAACGTCCTTATAGATGTAGTAGTAATGCCCGCCGTAATAGAGCGCGTCGCTCGGGATCGACGAGTTGTAAAGCGGATTGTCATTGAGCACGGTCGAGTTGCCGTCGGCATCGACCGCATTGATCGGACGAATCGCCATGTTTTGAAGTCTGATCGAATCGGAGCCGACATTGATGATGACGTCGTTGCCGTCGACCGTCGAGCCGCTGATCGCGCCCGAAGAAATTTTGAGCGTGTCGTTCGAGCCGAAGTTCGTCACCACATCGACGCCGCCGCCCGTCCCGAAAACAATCACATCGGCATTGCTCGAGCCGGTGAGCGTGTCATTGCCGCCGCCGCCCTCGAGCGTGGCGTTCGTGCCGTAAGAAATGATCGAGTCCGCGCCCGAGCCTCCGTTAATCGACGCGCCCGCGCCGTAATTTCTGATCACATCATCATCAGCGCCGCCGACCACCGTCGAATAATCGCCGCGATTGTCAATATCGTCCGCGCCTTCGCCGCCGTTGATCACATTGTTTTGCCCTTCGCTGTAGATCGTATCAGCGCCCGCGCCGCCCGCTATCGACGCATAGCCCGCGCTGTTGTAAATCGTATCGTTGTCGGCGCCGCCGTTGATCGACGCGAACGAGCCGCTGTTGTAAATCGTATCGTCGCCCGCGCCCCCGTCAATCGACACGTTGAACGCCGCGTAATTTCTGATGTACTCGGCGCCGTTATTGCCGTTGAGCACCGCCTGATGCCCGTAGTTTTCAATCGTGTCGTCGTCGCCGAGCGCGTTGACCGTCGTGCGCAAGCCGAGCGTGCTGTATTCGGAGCTTGCCGCGCCGTTGACGATGTGATCTTTACCTTCGGTGCCGTTGATGACGTTGTCGGCGTCGCTGTTTTCAATGGTCGTGAGCTCGGGGTTGAGCGTGACGTCTTCGCCGTCGACAATCGTTTGAATTTGAATGTCGCCGATATTTTTGAAGGTGACGGTGCCGCTTCCGACCGTGACGATCACATCATCGCCCGACTTTTGACTGCCGCCGATCGTGCCGTCGACGACGCTGAACGTATCATCCTCCTCGAATCCGTCAATGACATCGTTGCCGTCGCCGTCGGCGTACTCGTAAATGTTATTGGTGCCGCCGCGATTGACGACGGTATCATTACCGAGCCCCGCGCGGACGGTGACCTCTTCGCTGTCGTTGAGAACGATGAAGTCATTGCCCGCGCCGCCGTCGATCGTCGTCCAATAGCCGTCGCTGTTATTAATCGAGTCGTTGCCGTCGCCCGCGCTGATTGTCGCGTAATCGCCCGAGGAATTGTTGAGAAAATCGTCGCCCGCGCCGAGCTCGATCAACGCATTTCGACCGTCGGTATTTCGGACGATATCATTCTCGTCGCCCGCGCTGATCACGACGCGATGTCCGCTGTAATTTTCGATCGTGTCGTCGTATTCGGTGCCGACGAGCGTCTGATCGTCTTCGCGATTGACGATGTATTTGCCGGTCGGCTCGACGGTGATCGGCGCGCCGTTGGGATCGATGATGTTGAAATTGACATCGGCGGCGTGCTTGAGATTGATCGAGGCGTTTTCGCCGACGGCAACGATCACGTCATCGCCGCTGACAATCGACTCCGTTATCGAGCCCGACGTGAGTTGAATCGTGTCATCGGCGCTGATGTTGTAAATCACATCGACGCCGTCATTTGCGCCGAAACGAAAAACTTCGGCGGGCGCGCCCGAGACGAAGGTATCATTACCCTTGCCGCCCTCGAGCGTCATATCCGCGCCGAAGTTGAAAATTACATCGTCGTCGTCGCCCGCGTTGATATTCGCATTGGCGCCGAAATTTACAATGGTGTCGTTGCCGTCGCCCGCGCCGATTGTCACGTCGGAGCCGGTATTTACGATCGAATCAATTCCGTCGCCGACGAGCGCTTGACGATTTTTGGTATTGTTGATCGAATTGAGTTCGGGATGCAGAACGATCAATTCTCCGTCGACGGTGAGGATTTGAATCGGACCGTTGGCGGCATTTTTGAGCGTGACCTGCCCCGAGCCGATTTTGAAAGAAATGTCGTTGCCGCTCTTGACGGATTTTGAAAGTTTACCCTTGGTGATCTGGATCGTGTCGTTGGAGTCGAAGCCGTAGATGAGGTCTTTACCTTCGCCGCCCTTGATCTGATAAATTTCGGAGCTGAGGGTCGATCCGACGATGGTATCATTGCCCTTGCCGCCGTTGATTGTGACGAGGTTGCCGCTCGAGACGATGTAATCATTGCCCTTGCCGCCGAAGACGGAGGAAAAATCGTCGTCGATGGTGACGTTATCGTTGCCGCCGCCGCCGTCGATGACGTTGAATCCGCGCGGCTCGACTCCCTCAACGGAGGCGCGACTGATGATGACGTCGTCGCCGTTGCCCGCCTCGACGGTGACATACGAGCCGTAGTTTTCGAGAGTATCAGCCCTCGAGGTGCCGGGGAAGTCCATGTAGTTTTCGTTGTAGTTTTGCTGTGAAGGCATAAGATCATCTCCTCAAAAAAATTATGAGCCGATCTTATCACGATCGACTCAATTTTACATTAGAGGAATATTAATTTGCGGTTAAAAATTTTTTTATCTCGACGAGGAAGGGGCACCGTCGACAGAGGGCTGGCGCCGTCGACAGAGGGCTGGCGCTGCCGACGAAGGACGGGCGCTGCCGACGAAGGACGGACCGCCGCCGATGCGGACGAGTGCTGTCGACAAGGGTTGGGCGCTGCCGAAGGACGGGCGCTGCCGACAAAGGGTTGGGCGCTGCCGACATAAGCAAGCGCTGCCGACAAAGGATTGGGCGCTGCCGACGAATGGGCGGGCGCCGCTGACAAAGGGTTGGGCGCTGCCGACATAAGCAAGCGCTGCCGACAAAGGGTTGGGCGCCGCTGACAACGGGCGGGCGCCGCTGACAACGGGCGGGCGCCGTCGCCAACGGGCGGCTCCGACGAAAACGGTCGGTCGCCGCTGTCGTAAATAGGCGGGGCGCCGTTGACGCGGGTGGGAACCGCTTCCTCTGTTGGGCGCCGACATTGGTGGGCGGGAGCGTCGACGGCGCCCACAAACGATAAGT
Source organism: uncultured Selenomonadales bacterium (assembly GCA_937915885.1). Lineage (GTDB taxonomy): Bacteria > Bacillota > Negativicutes > Selenomonadales > Selenomonadaceae > Quinella. The sequence continues at coordinate 6,498 of CALGGP010000353.1, forward strand.
TATTGTTCTTCGACGGGCGGCGGCGCTTCGACGGTCGGGCGCGTCATTCGAGAGATCAATTGCCGCTCTTCGTCCATCAGCACCTTCGCCTGCTTTTGTTTTTCCTCCGCCGACTTCATTGTCGAGCTCTTGTTATCCTCCATCCACTTGGCATAATCCTCCGCGCTCCCGATCGACAGATCGCATATCCGCATCCGCAAATTTTGAAGCGTCTCCGCCGACTTCGGCACGTCGACGCTGAACAGTTCCTGCTTGCGAACCTCCCAATCCTTTTTGACGACGTCCGTCAACAGCACCTTCAGATCGAATCGCGTCTGATCGCGCTCGAGACTGCCGAACGTGAGGATCGAACCGTATTTTTGTTCCGCCTCGCGGATCGTTTGATCGTGACGAAGATTGATCTCCGACGTCTGCGCCAGATATTTATCGAGCGCCGCACGACGAATTTGCGCTACTACTTCAGTGAACTCGCGGAAATTATCAATCCGAACGACGCGCCAATTCTCATCGTCCCCGCGCTCGAGCACAACTTTAAACACAAAATCATTCGACGCCTCGGGCTGATAAAATCTCACGTCGGCGACCGCGCGATCTTCATTCTTCTCGTCAATCGTAATGCCGTCGACCTGTTTGAAATCGAGCTTGCTCAAGCCCGCGCGCTCCATGATATCCGTCGCCGCCATAAATTTATTGTCGGTACCGTCGGTCGCCGCCTGATTGATCGAGCCGCTCTCGACGTAAGTCTCGATTGCGGTTTTGAGACTGCCGATAATCGGTTGGCGGAGCATCTGAGTGAAGTTGGTGATCGCCTCGCGCGCCTCGGGCGACATCGCGCTGTCGGATTCGATCAGCCCGTCGACAAAGCCGTCGTATGAAGAATTTAACACCGTATCGACATCGACGACGCCGTTGAAGGCGCGGACGTCGTGCGCGTCAATCGATTCGCCGATCATTTTGAGCGCGTAATCGGGCGTGCGCGCCTTGCTGTGGAGGAAAAAATATGCTCCTATGATTGCGATCAGAACGACGACCAACGCCGCCGCGCCCGCGATTTTGAGCCGAGTACTCATTTCATCATCTCCAATCGTTAAATTTTATTTTCGTCCAGATATTTGATGATGTCGCCTATCATCGCCTTGAAATAATCCATGTGTTTCAGCTCGTCGTAGCGTGCCGCGAAAAATTTCGCCGCCGCATTGATTTTTTCCTTGAGATTTTGTTCGAGCCCACAATCCGCGCGGAGTCGTCGAGCAATCGGCAACATCTCCGCAACCGCGTTGGCGGTAATATTTTTTTCGAGCGCCGCCGCCATCAAACGATACACCGCTCGAACGATCGGCTCGGAAAATTTTTTGTCGCCGCTCTCCTGCGCGATCCGGTGAATTTCATGCAGCTTTTGAAATGACGTTGCTTTATTTTTTTCTTCAGACGAATTTTGAGCGTGCAACAGCAATGTCAAAGCATCGGAGTAAAATTTTCGGCGCATCAGCTCGAGCGCGCAATCCAACGCCGAACTTTCAAACGACCTCGGCGCATAAAGCTCTGCATATTCTTCAAACTGCATCGTCCAATCGCGCCGACGATGGTGCAACGTCACTTGAGGATAAGGACTCCGCGCGAGCACCTCCGCTTCGTAATATCCGCTGCTCAATCCGTACTGTGAAGGATCGCGAAAAGCCGACAGCCTCCATTTTTTTGAAAGCAGACTGAGCACCGTTTGATCGTGGCGATTGTCTTTGAAGTCGGGATAATTCGGTCGACCGAGCTGATTGGGGATGTCCGTCAAGATGCGCTCGTCGCGACAATATCTGAGGTACTCGTCGGCGAATCGGATCGAATCGGCATCTTTGCGCAGGAGCAGATAAGTTGCCATGCGTTGAGGCGAGTCTGCATATTCGGGCGAATCGCAATCCATCAAAATGAAGGCATCGCGCTTGGTGTAAACGCGCTCGATAAAAAAATTAAAGCCCTCGAAAACCATAATGCTCGTGCCGACGGCATTCATCGCATCGATCAGATGATGAACGTCGTTGACTAACGCGGCGCCCGAGTCGATGTAAAAAATATAATCGCCGTCGTTGACACGCTCGAGCGCCGCGCGGATTATAAACGGCTTCCAAAGCCAATAGCCGTTGCCGCGCGCTTGCGAAAGAATATGTTTATGAGCGTCGACGAAGCGGGGCGTAAGACTTTGCGGCGAACACTCGAGTACTTCGTCGGCGCCAAAAAATTTTGCGGCGGCGGTACAAAGCATCTGCGCTTGACGAAATACTTCATTGGCATAATTGACGACTAAAATCATTTTGTTGACCCCTCTACCGTTTTGATCAGTTTCGCGATCTCGTCCATTATCGACTGTGAAAATTTTTCGAGCGCTGCCTTATCCTTCGTGCTGCCCTCGAATTTCATGGGGCGTCCGTAGACGACGGTCAAGCGCGGAAAAAATTTTTCGCTCGAGAATATTTTGTTCGTCCCGATGATTGCCGCCGGAAGCACCTCCGCCTTCGACATTGCCGCGATCAAGCCCACGCCCGCCTCCGCCTTGCCGAGCTCACCCGTCCGACTTCGCGTCCCTTCGGGGAATAAGCCCAAGCATTGTCCGTCCTTCAGAAGTGCCAGCGCTCGTTTGATGGCGTTTCGATCCGCCGTTTCGCGCTTGACGGGGAAGGCTCCGAGATTGGTGATCGCCGCCGCGAAAATTTTGTTCGCGAACAGTTCTTCCTTCGCCATGTAATATACTCGACGGTCGAGGAAGGTTGCGAGAACCGGCGGGTCCCAATTGCTGACGTGATTTGCCGCCAAAATTATTTTGCCCTTCGACGGCAGATTTGACGCGCCGACGATTCGCGCTCGAAAAAATATTTTAAAGAACGCCCGTAAGAATATCCTCAACAACGAATAAAACATGATTCTCCCGCCCTTATAACCTCGGGGTGACGAATGATGGGGCGCCGCCGCCGCTCCCACCCTCTAACGTCGGCGCCCCAATGAGGATAGCAATTCCCACCCGCGCCGGCGGCGCCCGCCCTTTGAAACGATGCCCAATTGCAGCGGCGGCGCACGTCCTTTGAAACGGTGCCCAACCGCAGCGGGCGGCGCACGTCCTTTGAAACGGTGTCCAACCGCAGCGGGCGGCGCACATCCTTTGAAACGGTGCTCAACACGCGTCGGCGGCGTCCGTACTTTGAAACGGTGCCCACCAGCGTCGGCGGCGCCCACATCTTAAAACGGTGACCAACCCGCCGTCGGCGGCAGCACCGCTGCTTTTCATCGACAGCATAGCTGTCAAAAGGTGGGCGGGTGGGGTAAATTCAGATCAACTTTATGATCGCGGCAGTTACCTCTTCGATCGACAGCCCCGTCGTGTCCAAAAGAATTGCATCGTCCGCCTGCTTCAACGGCGCTATCTCACGTTCGCTGTCAATTTTGTCGCGCGTTGCTATGTCCTTTTCGATCTCCTCGAGCGTCACGTCAAAGCCTTTCGCCTTCAATTCTTCAAACCGACGCCGCGCCCGCTCTTCGACCGACGCCGTCAAAAATATTTTTACGTCCGCCGTCGGCAACACCACCGTCCCTATGTCGCGACCGTCCATCAGCACGCCGCCGCGAGCCGCCATTTTTCTTTGCAACTCCGTCAGACGTTGTCGCACAAAGCCGACCTTCGCCACCGGCGACACGATCTTCGACACCTCCGGCGTTCTGATCTCCGTCGACACGTCCCGCCCGTCCAAAAAAGTTTTCGTCACTCCGTCCACCGATTGTTGATCGATCTCAACCGTCCGCGCCGCGTCGATTATCGCCTCCTCTGTCAACGGCAGTTTGCTTTCGAGCACCTTCAACGCCACCGCTCGATACATCGCGCCCGTGTCTATGTACGTGTATTCGAGCCGCGCCGCCACGATTTTTGACACCGTCGATTTGCCCGCGCCCGCAGGTCCGTCCACTGCCACCACTCTTTTTCTCGTCTCACTCATGATTGCAACTCCTCAAAAAATCTCGGATAAGATATATCGACGCAATTCGGATTGTCGAGCTCCACGCCCGACGCCGCCGCTCCGAATATCGACAGCGACATCGCCATTCGATGATCGTCCCGCGTTTGACACCGCTCCGCGCGGAATTTTTTTCGACCGATTATATTCTCCCTCGCTCGAGCGTTTGATAAAACATCGGATAAGATATGTCTACGCAATTCGGATTGTCCAATTCAACGCCCGACGCCGCCGCCCCGAATATCGACAACGACATCGCCATTCGATGATCGTCCCGCGTTTGACACCGCTCCGCGCGGAAGTTTTTTCGACCGTGAATTATGAGCGTGTCGCCGTCCGCCTCGAATGCGCTCGGCGCCAACCGATTAAATTCTTCAACGATCGCCGCCAATCGATCCGATTCTTTTACGCGCAATTCGCCCGCGTCTTCGATGATCGTGTCGCCTTCCGCGAACGCCGCCGCCACCGCCACGATCGGTATCTCGTCGATCAAGCGCGGGATCATGTCGCCGCCGAATTTTATTCCATGCAGTTTAGAACTCATCACGCGAATATCGGCAATCGATTCGCCGCCGCTCGAGCGTTCATTGAGCAATTCGAGCGTCGCGCCCATCGACCGCATCACGTCAATAATTCCCGTCCGCGTTTCGTTGACGCCGACATTTTTGATCACCACATCCGATCCGTCAACGATCGACGCCAGCACGATCCAATACGCCGCCGAGCTGATATCGCCGGGCACTTCGATCGACGACGGCGCGATCAGTTTTTCGATCGGCTTTAATGTGATCGCCCGCCCGCTTTTTTCGATGTGCGCTCCGAACGCGCTCAACATTTTTTCGGTGTGATCTCTCGACGGGTGCGGCTCAATCACCGTCGTCGGCGACTCCGCGCGGAGCCCCGCCAATAATATTGCCGACTTGACTTGAGCGCTGGCGACGGGCATCTCGTATTCGATCCCGCGCAATTTTTTTTCCGACGGCAGGATCGTGATCGGCAAATTTTTATTCCCGTTGCGCCCGACAATCCGCGCCCCCATCATCGACAGCGGAGCGATCACCCGCCCCATTGGTCGACGACGCAATGATTCATCGCCCGTGAATGTCGTTAAAAATTTTTGCCCGCTCAACAATCCCAACAACAATCTTAACGTCGTGCCGGAATTGCCCGCGTCGAGAATATTATTCGGCTCCGTCAAGCCGTCGAGCCCGCGCCCTTTGATCAACAATCGATCGCCTTCGTCGACCACGTCAACACCCATCGAGCGCATGCAACCGATCGTCGACAGACAATCCGCGCCCCGCAAAAAATTTTTGATCTCCACCGTCGAATCACCGAGGCTCGACAGCATCACCGCACGATGCGAGATCGATTTGTCGCCCGGCACTTCGATCGAGCCGCGCAAGCCTTGACTCAGCGGCATTATTTTTTTCATACGATAAACGCCTCCGATCGATGCGCCGCATGCTCCGCCGCCGCTACCGCCATTGCGAACGCCGCCTGCAAATTATATCCGCCCGTGAAGCCGTCGACGTCGACCACCTCGCCCGCGAAATACAGCCCGTCGATTATTTTTGATTGCATCGTCGTCGGATTGATCTCCTTCGTCGACACCCCGCCCGATGTCACTATCGCCTCCGAGATCGGGCGCGTTTTCGAGATCGTCAATCGAAAATCTTGCAACGTCTCGACCAGCCGCGTGCGCTCCGCCGCCGTCACAGAATTTATTTTTTTCTCCTCGTCGATGAACGCCAAATCCAACACGATCGGGATTAATTTCGACGGCATCAGCTCCGTCACCGCGTTTTTCGCCGTCTTGTTGATGTACTTCTCGAAATCCCTCAGCACCCGCGCGTCTAATTGCTCCGCGCTCAACGCCGGCTTCAGATTGATCGACAGCTCGACGAATTTTCCTTCCTCGAGCGCGAACGCCGCCTTCCGACTCAGCGTCAAGACGATCGGTCCGCTCACTCCGAAATGCGTAAACAACATTTCGCCGAACTCCTCACCGATCGGCTCGCCGTCCGATATCAGCGTCGCCCGCACGTTTTTCAGCGACAGCCCCTGAACGTCGCGCACAAAATCTTCTTCGGTTTCGAGCGGCACCAACGACGGCAATAATTTTACGATCGTATGTCCCAACCGCTTTGCGATCGTATAGCCGTCGCCCGTCGAGCCCGTTGCCGGATATGACGCCCCGCCCGTCGACAGGATCACCGCGTCGCATCGCTCCGACCGATTGTTGATCTCAACGCCGACCACACGCTTGTTGTTGACGAGCACATCAGACAAGCGCGTGTTCGTCCGAAGCTCGACGCCGAGCTCTTTCATTCGACGCATCAGCGCCTCGACCACTTGAGAGGCGTCGTCGCTCGTCGGAAATACCCGACCGCCGCGCTCGAGCTTCGTCGCAATCCCAAGCCCCTCAAAAAAATTTATCGTGTCGACCGAAGTGAAGGCAGTCAGCACACTCGTCAAAAATTTTCCGTTGCCCGGTATGTTTTCAATCATATCCGGCACGTCGGCGATGTTCGTCAGATTGCAACGCCCCTTGCCCGTGATGCTTAATTTTTTTCCGACGCGGCTCATTTTTTCGAGCAACACGACTTGCGCTCCGCACTCCGCCGCGCGGATCGCCGCCATCAATCCTGCCGCGCCTCCTCCTGCCACTACTGCCTTCAATTTATCCACTCCCTTACAATGTAAAATTCGTTCCGAGATAAAATTTCTTCGCAATTTCGCTGTTGGCAATCTCGTCGGCGCTGCCCTCGAGCAAAATTTTCCCCTCGTTGAGAATATACGCGCGGTCGACTATATGAAGCGTCTCGCGCACGTTGTGATCCGTGATCAATATTCCCATGCCGCGCTCCCGAAGATATTTTACGATCTGTTGAATGTCGGCGACCGCCAACGGATCAACGCCCGCAAACGGCTCGTCGAGCAAAATAAATTGCGGCTCCAACGCCAGGCATCGAGCGATCTCCACGCGTCGACGCTCGCCGCCCGACAACTCCGTCCCGAGCCGATCGCGCACATGTCCGATGTTAAATTCGTTGATCAATGAGATCAGTTTTGCCGATTGCTCCGCGCTCGACAGTTTTGTCGTCTCGAGGATTGCCATGATATTTTCTTCGACCGTCAATTTTCGGAAGATCGATGCCTCTTGCGTCAAGTAGCTGATGCCGAGCGCCGCACGTCGATACATCGGCAGCCCCGTTATTTTGATGTCGGATAAAAACACGTCGCCCGCGTTCGGCTTTTCGAGCCCGACTATCATATAAAACGATGTGGTTTTGCCCGCGCCGTTGGGTCCGAGCAGCCCGACGATTTCTCCCGTCTCGACCGACAGCGACACGTGGTCGACCACCGTCCGCGCGCCGAACGTTTTTACCAAATTCTTTGCTTGGATTTTCATCACATATTTTTGATGAACTCGTAGCTGTTCATCGGCACGCCGCCCTGATTTTCGGCGAGAAAATTGCGCGCGTTGACGTAATCGGCGCCGTATTTAAATCCCTCCGCCGTCAACTTTTCGTGCAACGGTTTGATGTTAGTCACGAGCAGGAAATAAATTTTTTTGCCCTGCGACGCCCGCATTGCCTTGATCAATTTTTCGACCGCGCCGGACTGTTTTGCATCGATCAGTTCTTCGCCGTCCTCTATGACGAAGAATTTTTTCATCGCCGAGAGCACTTGCGTCTCAACGAAAAATGCGCGGCGCCGCTTGGTGAGGATCGACGACATTTGTTGGAGCGTCGTCTTCATCTGCAGGTTGGCGCGGCGGAGATATTCATACATCAGCCCGATTGTCGCGGTCGAAAACCACGGCGTTTTCATGAAATTATCGAAGAAAAATTTGCTGTAGACGTTCGTCATATCGAAACTGATCTCTTGCCCCGCGTAATGGTAGATGTACCGCTCGAGCTTGTTGGTCTTCATGAAGGCGCGGTCGGCTTGCACAAAGAAATCGAATTTACCCGGCAACTTGAGATAGGTCGTCGAAAAATAATTGTTGAGGATGTCCTGATCAAAGCACTCGCATTTTGGATTGTCGACGAGGAATTGAACGCCGTCGTTAAAAAGATTTGGGACGGCTTTATTGATGGCGTCGAGGTCGAGCAGCAGGACGCCGGCGTTGAAATAATCGACGTCCTTGACGCGCCCCGAGGTGATGATGTGCTTGTTTTCGACCATGTGACCGGTGGTGGCGTCGAGTTCGGAGACGGCGGCAAGCGGGTGGTCGTCGAGCCGCGTGAACCAGAGGTCGGCGATATCGAGATTGACGAGGATATCGGCGTCGAGATAAATCATGCGGCGGACGTCGTGTTTTGGAAGCAACTCTGTCATGAGCAGGCGGTAGAAGGTGCCGATGCTGAATCGACCTTGGAAGATTTGAGGCAGGCGGTCGGTGAGGAATTTTATGCGCTCGGGCATGAGCTGAGCGACGTTATAAAATTTTATGCGTTGATTGTATTTGCCGACGACGTAATTTAATTTGTCGCGATTGTCGGGAGTAAGGGTTTGGTCGTGGAGGATGTGGACGGTGATCGGCTCGCGGGTGTTCTCGAAAATGGACGTGAGCGAAGTGCCGACGAACTTTGTATAATGAGCGTCGCGGTCGTGGAGACCGTAGCTGACGTGAATCAAAATGAATCGCCTCCGAAAAATTTTTCGGCTCATTATATCATGTGACGGCAGTCTTTCAAAAAAATTTTTTCCCGCCCGAGGAAGAAGGGGGCAACGGAGTGACGGAATGAAGGGGCGCCGCCTGCGCTCCCGCCCGTCGATGTCGGCGCCCAAATGGTGGTGGTGGTTCCCACCCGCGCCGGCGGCGCCCGATCTTTTTGAGATGTCGCCTACTGTGCGAGTCACCGCCGATTGTTCGAGCCGCCGTCGACTGTGCGGGCGCCGTCGACTGTGCGAGCCTCCGTCGACTGTGCGGGCGCCGTCGACTGTGCGGGCGCCGTCGACTGTTAGAGCCGCCGTCGACTGTTAGAGCCGCCGTCGACTGTTC
>CALGGP010000354.1 GCA_937915885.1 uncultured Selenomonadales bacterium
AGCAGAAGACGGCATACGAGGTCTGATCGTGACTGGAGTTCAGACGTGTGCTCTGCCGATCTGGCGCCCTGCGTCGGCGGCGCCCCTTTCGTCGGCAACGGTGGCTGTCAACGGGCGGGCGGGCGAAAGTCGTCGCCCCGCGTCGGCGGCGCCCTTTCCTTTCATTCCGCATTCCTAATTCCTAATTCCTAATTGTTTTTTGAGCGGGTGGGATGAAAAAAATTTTTTCCGAACCCCTCGAAAGCCGGCAGGCGGGATCAAAAAATGGTCGAAGGCTGCTGCCTTCACAGGTTGGGCGGGAGATGAACATGAAAAAAATTTGTTTCATGCACCGCGCGAGCATTGGCGATACTCTCATGGTCACGCCGACGTATCGCGCCGTCAAGGAGTGCTTCCCAAATTGCAAAACCGTCGTCGTCACGTCGCACGCCGGATATGATCTCATGCTCGGCAACCCGCACATCGACCGCTTGATCCCGTATCGCAAGGGCGATCCCGTTTTGCCGATCATCAAAGGCATCTGGCGCTCCGATGTCGCCGTCATTTTCGACTATCACTATCGCAATGCACTCTACGCCGCGCTCGCGCTCATTCCGAAACGCATCGGCTACGGCAAAAATTTTATCAACGTCCGATTGAACGACGAGCCTCTTGAATTGTTCGAGCCGCTAAAATATCTTGCCGCCGTCAAAGACCTCGGCATTCACACCGACGATTTATCGCTCACTCGTCCCGTCGCCACCGACGCCGATCGCGATCACATCGATCGAATTATGCAATCGATCCTCCGCCTCGGTCAACGGCTGGTGATCATCGTGCCGTTTTCTCTCTCGACGCTCAAGGATTGGTCGACGGAAAATTATCGGCAACTGATACGTCGATTGCGCAAAAAAAATTGTGTGGCGGCGATCCTCGGAGGCGGTGATCAATTCGAGCAAACCGAGCGCGAATTCCCCGACGCGGTCAATCTGTGCGGAGTGACGAATTTGCGGGAGGCGGCGGAAATTATCTCTCGCGCGGAACTTTATATAAGCGGCTGCACGGCAATGCTCCATGTGTGCTCGACGACCGACACTCCGTCGATTGCGATCTACGGTCCGACCATGCCCGAGCAATGGGCGCCAAAAAAAAATTGCACGGTCATCACTCACAACCTGCCGTGCTCGCCGTGCTACAATCTCAAAGACCCGCCCTGCGTCGATAATAAATGCCTCAAAAATATTTCCGTCGACGAAGTTTGGCGCGCCGTCGAAAATATTCTTTAGCTCTCGATTGCCGTCTCGAGGGCTATTTTTATCATGTCGTTGAAGGAAGTCTCGCGCTCCTCGGGCGTCGTTTCTTCGTGCGTCACCAGATGATCGCTCACCGTGAACACCGCCAACGCCTGAGCGCCCGCGCCTGCCGCCAGCACATAAAGCGCCGCCGTCTCCATCTCGACCGCCAAGATTCCGTACTGCACGAGTTTTTCATTCAATGAGCGTTTACCGTCGCCGAAAATCCCGTTCGGATCGCCGTAGTCGTTATAAAATCGATCGACCGTGATGATGTTGCCGACCTTGACCGGCAGATTTAATTTCTTGGCGTTGGCGACCGCGCGGCTCAACAGATCGTAATCTGCAATCGGAGCGTAGGCGATCGCGCCGCCGAATACTTGTCGAATGAGCGATGAATCGGTCGTCGTGGCTTGAGCGATGAGCACGTCGCGAACCTTGACGGCGGTACTCATGCCGCCGCACGTCCCGACGCGGATCAGTTTTTTGCACTTGTAAACGTCGAGCAGCTCCTGAACGTAAATTGCGAAGGACGGAATCCCCATGCCCGTCGCTTGGACGGAAATCGGCACGCCCTTATATTTTCCGGTGAAGCCGTAGACATTTCTGATGTCGGTGTACATCCGCGCGGAGTCGAGAAAATTTTCGGCGATGTACTTTGCGCGGAGCGGATCGCCCGGCAGAAGAACGCGGTCGGCGATGTCGCCAAGGTTGGCGGCGTTATGAGGTGAAGGCATAAATATTCCTCCCAAAAATTTTTTATCCCACCCGCTAAGGGCAGCACCCTTAAAGCCATCGGGGCGAGGAATGATGGGGCGCCGTCGACGCTCCCACCCGTCAATGCCGGCGCCCAACATAAGTCACGGTTCCCACCCGCGCCGACGGCGCCCGAACAATTTCGCGGCGCAAAATCGGCGTCGTCGGCGGCGCGCTCACTTTTTAAAGTCGGCGCCCGATCGATTCGTCGATTCTCACCCGCGCCGGCGGCGCCCTCTCTTCAAAGTCGGGTGTTCGCAAGGTGCAAGGGGCGGGCGGGATTAATTATTTTCAGTCGTGATCGGAATGATCGTAGCGATCGTGGTTTTGATTATTGTGATCGGAATTGCGATCGTAATTGTGATCGGAGTCGTGGTCGTAGCGATCATGATTGGCGTCGGAATCGTGATCGGGCGGCGGGAGCGGATTGCCGTTTTCATCCTTCGGAGGCTCGGGCGGCTGACCGTTCTCGTTCGATTGATCGTTGCGACGCGGAGGACGCTGCCGATCGCTGTCCTTTTGATCGCTCGATTGATTGTCGCGATCTTTCATGTCGCCGCGATCTTTCATGTCGGGCGGCGGAAGCGGATTGCCGTTTTCGTCCTTCGGAGGCTCGGGCGGCTGTTTTTTATTATCCTTATCCGTCCGATTGTCGATCGTCTGCTCGACGGTCGCCGTCACCTTCGACGATTTTGCCTCGACCGTCGTAATGTTGAGCGCCGGAATGATCGTCAGCGCCCCGACGAGCAATCCCGCCAAAATTTTTTTCTTCATACCTATCATTCCTTCAAAAAAAATCGGGTACAGTCGAATTATACATCAAAAATTCGTCTAGATCATTAGCCGCCGATTATTTTTTCGTTAGAACGACGTAAAAAAAATACATGTGTTGGCGCTTGTCAACTGCAACGCGATCAACTAAAATCTCGATCGTGCGTTGGTGCAGACGCTCGCCGTCGAAGCGCACAGAGGAGGTTTTATTTCTACCGAAAGGTCGTGTTGAAAAATGATTCTTGAAAGGCTCGAGGCATTGCCCGTCGGCTCGTTTCATTACAAGTTGCTCGTCGTGACGGGGCTCGGCTGGATGTTCGACTCGATGGACACGGGGCTGATCTCGTTCGTGCTGCCGATGCTCACCAAGGAATGGGGCTTGACGCCGGAGCAAGCGGGCTGGATCGGCTCGATCGGACTGATCGGGATGGCGCTCGGCGCGGTGTTGGCAGGCACGATTGCCGATCGATTGGGGCGCAAACGAGTTTTCGCCGCGACGGTGATCCTCTACAGCGTCTCGACGGGATTGTGCGCGCTGGCGTGGAGCTACGAGTCGCTGTTATTCTTCCGATTTTTGGTCGGCTTCGGATTGGGCGGCGAATTACCGGTGGCGGCAACTCTTATGAGCGAATACGCTCCGGCTCAAATTCGCGGTCGCTTCATCGTCCTGCTCGAAAGTTTTTGGGGGCTGGGCTGGCTGGTGGCGGCATGCATCTCGTACTTGGTGATCCCGCACTTCGGATGGAAGATCGCGTTTGTGATCGGGACGCTGCCGGCGCTCTACGTATTTTTGATCAGAATGCACATGCCCGAGTCGGTTCGGTATTTAATCTCGAAAGATCGGATTGACGAGGCGAAAGATATAATTTTGGATCTCGAGTGCAAGCTCAACGTTCGGAGCCGCGACTTCGACGAGGAGTTGTCGCCGCTCGAGAAAGGGACGGAGGCGCAAGCGGCGCCGACGTTCTCCACATTGTGGACGGCGCAATATCGCATGCGGACGATAATGCTGTGGCTGGCGTGGTTCGGCATCGTCTATTCGTATTATGGGATATTCATGTGGCTGCCGTCGATTGTCTACTCTCAAGGATTCGAGATCGTCAAGACGTTTGAATACGTGTTGGCAATGACGCTGGCTCAACTGCCGGGGTATTTCGCGGCGGCGTGGTTGGTGGATCGGATCGGACGGAAATATACGCTGTCGATCTTCCTGCTGATGTCGGGGGTGTTCAGTTACTTCTTCGGCAATGCGACGACGCCGACGATGCTGTTGATGTTCGGAGCGGCGATGTCGTTCTTCAACCTGGGCGCTTGGGGCGTGATTTACACCTACACGCCGGAGCAATATCCGACGGCGATTCGAGCGCTGGGCTCGGGCTGGGCTGCGGGCTTCGGACGGATCGGAGGAATGTTGGCGCCGATGTTGGTTGGCGTGATGCTCGTGCACGGGATCGGCATGAACATGATCTTTGCGATGTTCGCGTCGGTGTTCGTATTGATCTCGGCGGTTGTGATGGCGCTCGGCGTCGAGAGCAAAAACAAGACGCTCGAGGAGATCGACGAGGCGATGATCGCTCCCGCGCACAACTCCTAAAGGATTTTTATTCGACAAAAAAATGGCTCCGTTCCGCGCGGAGCCTTATTTTATTTCATCGACATTAGCTCGCCAAACAACCGCCGTCGACAACGATCTCGATTCCCGTTATCCAGCGCGCACGATCGCTCAACAAAAACGATACCGCGCCGCTAACATCTGCAGGCGTGCCGAGGCCCAAAATATAATTGGCATATTCTTTTCTCTCTTCAGGTTTCAACCCGAGCTTTTCGGAGACGACTTCCGTCAGGTTCGTCGGAATCCACCCGGGACTGACGGCGTTCAATCGATGTTTCTTTTTACTGATCTCGCACGCCAAAGCCTTCATCGCCGAAAGCATTGCGCTCTTCGAGGCGGCGTAAAAACCTACACCTCTTACCCCCAAGTGTGCAGCAATCGACGTGATCCAAACATGAGACGAGCCCGCACTTACGTTGGCGCTCCTGCTGATCCGACTGAGGAACTCGACCGCGCCAATGAAGTTGGTATCCATCATTTGGCGAATGCGCTCCATGTCCAATGTCCTCAACGCGACGTTATGAACCACGCCTGAAACATACACCGAGCCGTTGAATTTTCCTTTGACACTCACAAATTTTTTCAACACGTCGTCAAGATTATCCTGCTCGAGAACATCCAACTTGGCAGTGACAACCCGATCGGCATAACCGCCGTAAATCTCATCCATCAGTTCTTTGCGACGGGCAAGCACCAGAACATTCGCCCCTGAGTCGAGCAAATCGAGCGCGATTTGTTTGCCGATGCCCGACGACGCTCCCACCACCGCAAAATTTTTTCCTCTGAAATCAAAGTTCACATCGCTCATATTTTTTAGTCTCCAAACAAATTACATTGTCCAAATCCATGATGACGGAGGCGATCGACAATCCAATTCCGAATCCCGACATCAAAACTTTTTTGTTCGGGCGCTCCGACCAAGCCGCACCGATCTCCGTCAACAACAGCGGGATCGTTGCCGCATCGGTGTTGCCTATATGCCACGCGTTGGCAATGACGGCGCTCGGCTCCAACCCCAATCGATAAGTCATGGCGTCGATTATAAGTTTTTGGGGCTGATGAAAAAGATACGCACCGATATCTTTCTTGTCGAGCCCCGAATCCGCAATCAACTCGTTGATGTTATCGACAACCATGTGCACGGCAAAATCCATCACCGCCATCCCGTTCATATGAGCTAACTCGTCCGGCTCGCGCGGCTCGGTTTTACCGGCGGCAAGGTTTTTGAGATATCTGTAGCCGCTCTCCTCGGAGTACAGATACTCCCAATATTTTCCGTAGCTCTGAATGTTAAACGTGATCGGCGCGGCGCCGTCTTTACGAGAGATGATTGCGCAGGAGCCGGCATCACCCGCAAGGACGGCGCGCCGAGTGCTCGTAGGCTTTGCTTTGCGAAAGACAACATTGCCGCAACACAACAAAATTTTTTTATCGCCGAGACCGCTGAGCATCGACGACGCCAAGTAAAGTCCGTAGACGAAGCCCGAACAGCCCAAATTGACATCGAAGGCGGCAATCTCGACGCTCAAGCCAAGACGCTTTTGAAGAACATACGCTGTCGACGGTCCTCGATAGTCCGGCGATTGCGTGATGAAAATCAGCGCGCCGATCTCATCTTTCGAGAAGCCGCCCGCGTCGAAAAGATGTTCCGCCGCTTGAAAACACATGTCGGAACAACAAACGTCGATATCGGCAATGCTCAAACTTTCAAAGCCCGTCGTGTCGATGAGCTTGCGAAGTTTTTTCGGCGACGCGATCCCTTCGCAATATTTTTCGACGGGAATGATATTCTCTGAAATAACGGCTGATACGCCCGCCAAATTGATTGGAGTCGTTTTCAACAGCATCGTCAGCTATCCTTCTTGACGAGCGCGAACAGATCGCCGAGCGTTTTTGCCGACCGCACCTTATCCGGCGGCACGCGCGTCGCCGACACCTTATTTGCCATCGACAGGAACGAGACGAAGCCGAGCGAGTCCCACTCCTCGAAATTGCCGAGATCGTCTTCGAGCGCGGGCGCCTCCTCCAAGTCGAGCAGCTCCATCATTTTTTCGATAAACATTTTCTTATCCATACGACAGACCTCCAACCGCGATATATTTTTTCTAACGTTGATAGTGTTTCGTCTTCAAAACAGTTAAATCATCCAAGTCCATGATGCAGGAGGCGACCGACAATCCGACGCCGAATCCCGACATCAAAACTTTTTTGTTCGACCGCTCCGACCAAGCCGCGCCGATCTCCGTCAACAACAGCGGGATCGACGCGGAACTCGTGTTGCCGATGTGTTGAGCGTTGGCAATAACCGATTCGGGATTAAGATTCAACGCCTTCGCAAGATCGTCGACCAAAAGTTTTTGGGGTTGATGAAATAAATACGCGCCGATATCATTGCGATCGACGTTGGCGGCGGCGAGCAAACCGTTGATATTTTCGACGACCTCATTCAGCGTAAAATCCATGATACCCATGCCGTCCATGTAAGAACGCCTTTTGGGTGGCTGACCGTTCTCGTCCGACTCATATTTGCCGGCGGCAATATTACTTTCGTATCTGCAGCCGAATCGTTCGCTGTAAAGCGCCTGCCAACGGTCGCCGTAACTATGAATTGCAAACGTTGTCTTGACTTCGGCGTTATCTCGCGAAACGATAGCGCAAGCCCCCGCGTCGCCAAAAATCACGCCGCGCTCAGTAGTCTTGGGTTTTTTGATGCGATTAGAGATATCTCCACAGCACAACATCACCCGTCGGACGTCCGCACTGCTCAACATTGACGCCGCCACATAAAGTCCGTAGACGAAGCCCGAACAGCCCAAATCGATATTGAAGGCAAGCAGATCACTCTTCAAATGCAATCGATCCTGAAGAATATACGCCGTCGCCGGTACGAGATGATCGGGCGATTGCGTGACGAAGATCAACGCGTCGATCGAATCGCGATCAAAGCCACCCTCATTGAAAAGATGCTCCGCCGCCTGAAAACACATGTCCGAGCAGCACACATCAACGTCGGCAATACTGAGACTTTCAAAGCCGGTAGTCGCTATGAGCTTATGAAGTTTTTTCGGCGACGCGATCCCTTCGCAATACTCCTCGACGGAAATAATTTTATCGGAGATAACCGCCGCCACTCCGTCCAAATGAATGGGCGTTGTATTGATCACCATTGTTTATCAGCCGCCTCCTCCGATATCAATTGGCGCGATCCTGATCGGAGTCGCCGCGCGTGATGTACCACGGGATCTCCGTCATCTGTTCAACCTTGCGACGGATATTATCGCTAAGAGAAACTTGACCGTTGATCTTCATGTGCTCATAATCGACGGGCTGAAAACGCGTCGGCATCATCACTTGATCCATCCAAATGGGGATTCTTCGGAAACCGACCGCCTCCAACCCGAACGCCGTTATGCCGGACAGACAATAAAAATCCCAAGCAATGACATCGGGATAGGTTTTGAGCATGGCGCTCGCCAAAACTATCGATGCTTCTGCTTGGAAACAAATGAACTCCACTATGCGACCGAGGCTGAATTTCCCACCAAAAATAGGCTCACGACGAAAAATCGCCAACCCCACGTACTTGTCGGCGTCGTTGTGAACCGTGACAAAACGATATTTCAGAACCGGCGAATCGATGTATCTCCATTTCAAAAAACGATAATCCCGTTGCGTCCCGATGGTCTTGGGCGCGACGACTTTGTGGTAGAACGCATCCCAACCGGTTTGCTCAAACTCGTCAACTCGAACTTTGAGAGCCTCGTTGTAATCGATCGGATGAACCTCCGGCAAGATGATCGGCGGCGTCGACTCGGGCAGCAAATACTTCATCACACTGTCCTTATCGACGATCCCGATCCAGCGCGGAAGATCCCTCGTCATATAGGCACCGTACGCCTCACTGATCTGATACGATATCTCGCTCAGTCCGAATGAGCACCCTGCGCTTGGCCCCCCCCTGTGAAATAACTTTCTCTTGGACGAGTAGGCGAACTCCGACATTTTTAAACCGTCGATGGGTTTGTTGAGCTTACTCCGAGAAGTTTTATCGACGTACCAAACCGTGCCCGTCGACGAGCAGCATTCTTCGCCGAAAACGTTGAACCTCTGCGGAATAATTCCTTGCAATCCGATGACCTTGCCGTCGTCATCCCACATACCGACGAATGAATAATTGTCCTCGCCCGCGAACTCCGCGCGGTACGGAGTGTTGAGAACAAGATGCTCGAGAACCGCCGGATTGCGGACGTAGATATGGTCGTGCCGCCACAATCGGTCGATCGAGTCCAACAAAAGTTGGCGCTCCGATTTTTTGAAGAAGCGAACCTCCATTTCATCACCTCACATGAAATATCAAGAGCCGAATAGTTTCACACGCCAATGAACTTTATCAAACGACATAACTTTTGTCAATACCTAACGAGCACACTTCTCCCGCGCGGAGCCTTATTTTTTTTACAGACGGTGCTTAAATTCGATGCATCCCGATCCACAGCAGCTCGGCAAATTGAAAATCCTCGCCGGTGTTGATATCTACAGATTCCAATTTACTTAGGACATACGGCTTACAACTGTCGGGATTCAACCGTCTCCTAGTCTTCAACACCGCCGCCGTCCGATTGATGTACAGCCCCGTCGTCTCGTATATGATTTTCGGCAGTTCGACGGAGTTGGGGATCGTCCCGTCCGCTCTGTAATAAGCCGGTCGACCGCCTCGCCACTCATAAAATACATCTTCGTGCACTCCGGCAATGCTGTCTGTATTCGGATCATCCAACAGCATTTGAATTGCTTTATCTATGGACGACGATTTTATGAACGGCGCCGTCGGAATGACTTGCAACACGATCGAGCTCGACGGATAATTCGATGCCTGCCAAAATGCAAGATCATCGCCCGTCGCACGGTTCGTTGCCAACTCCGCCGGTCGCTTCAAAGCCACTGCTCCATGCTCCTGACCGATTTTTAAAATTTCATCGCTGTCACTGTCTATGACAACACGATCCACCAATGCGGCGTTCTTGGCATTTCTGATCGCATGGCAAAACAACGGCACATCCCCCAACATTCTCAGGTTCTTTGATGGTACTCTGTCGCTGCTGCCTTTCGCGTGGACGAATGCTATTATCTGATTTTCGTGATCAATCACCTTGTCGACCTCCTACCAACGCCCGACTCGATCGTTTAACTCTACAATGTCATTTGTATTGTAAATCTCTTGTCGAATCAGATTTTCTCTATGAAGACGTTTTTCCGCGCACTCCAACACTTGTTCGACGGCATCTTTCGGAATGATTATGACTCCGTCCGGATCACCGAACACATAATCGCCGGGCATGACGTGAACCGTCCCGTGAATGCCGGGCATCACGATCGGCACGTCATACTCTGTGATTTGCCATTTGCCGTATGCATCGGTGCACTGTACTCCGTCGGAAAAAAGCCGAAATCCGTCTCGTTCGATTAATTTTACGTCCCGCGTCGGCGCATCAACCACGGCTCCGACCGCACCGAACTTCCTTGCAATTTTCCCCGAGATGTCGCCGAACTGTGCAACCGATCGAAAGCCGCCGGACGAAATTACCTGCACGCAACCTTCATAGAACCTCTGAAACATTTTCAAGCGCACGGTATCATCGATATGATCGGCGTTGAGAACCTTCTCGCCCTTGCAAGTAAACGCCGGTCCGAACAGCACCTCGTCGAACTTCCAGCAGGGTTTGATGGTTTGCGCGAGCAGAAAATTATGTTTGAGCTTCAAATCAAATTCCATCGCATCATACACAACGCCCGCATACAACTTTTCATAGCGTGCCTTAATATTCGTGTCCATGACTCGATCCTCCTCATTGCTCATAATACGACTCGGTAAGAAATTCCAAATTGATATCCCCATATTGCTCCGTCAGAATTTGTTTGATGAACTCGCTGTATGTTTGATCTCTGTCGTGGCGCGACAGTTTTTCGATGTAAAATCCATATTCACCGGCGCTCGGACCGTCGAAACCGGCAACGGCAATTTTTTTGACGGACATTCGACGCAAGAGATTCAACGCCATCAAAGTTGAATCCTCGCAATACAATCCGCCGTGATTTGCCAGATCGGAATATTGAAAGACGTACCGAATATCCTTGCACTCTTGATATCGCGTCAAATTGGAAGTCGCAATGACCTTTGCATTGTCCAACGACGATTTAAACGCGTCGTATCGCTTGATATTGGAGAAAAACATGTAGTCGACCGGTAAAAATTCAAGAACGCAGTGTATGCTTATCACGACGGGATTTCGAGCGTCGATGTAATTTTTTATCTCGACTTGAGCGTGATTAATGGACGCCCCCGGCGCAATCAATAAAACATCCCTTCCACCGACGAGATTTTTTAGCCACTCAGTATTGACTTCGTCGTCATATGGAATCGACAGGTAGGCGCGATACATTTTTTCAATGTAGTTTTCATTGAAATACTCCGCCTCCGTTTTGCTCACGCCGGACAGAATCCTTTCGATGTCGCTCGTGCGCAGCTTCCACTTATGCATCAAAAACTCCGCATAAGTTCTGTGCAGGTTGTGTTTCGCCGACAGAGCGAACGAAATTGTATAGCCCCACGGCGAAACTTTTTTTATCGGAGCGATGTAATCATCGATCGCATCAAAAACGGACTCCAAATCATAATTTGCGTCGTACTCGTTATTCAAATGATCCATGATTTGCTCGATGCAAAGATTTCCGGGCGCCCGCCCCATTCCCAACAAAGAGCCGTCGATTATGACATGCCTCTTCGGATGTGCAAGGCGAATGAACTCTTGCGCCAGACTGTAAGCGAGCCCTAAATTTTCATGCAGATGCAGACCGATGGATATATCCTTATCCAAATTATTTTCGACGATGGAGTATCTGTAAGTCAGATCGCGCAGCCGCATCACTCCGAAGGTATCAACGATCGAAAACGCGTACGGCTTCAACTCGTTCACCTGTTTTATGACTTCAAGGTATTGCTCATCCGAATAGACATTGCAATTGACGGGGTTAATAAAAATTTTATAGCCCTTGTCTTTTAAAATGCGACCGGTCTTCAGCGCCCAGGGCAAACGTTGACGCTTAAATGAAAGTCGAATATATTCTATGGTACCGTCGTAAGGCTCAAGATGTTGCAAATCGATGAAATCTGCCATGAGCGCAAACTTTGACGAGTGTTTTTTGTTCGGAAGAAATTTTTTTATATCCGCTATCGAATGAAACCTTGCCGTGTCATCGCCGCAAGCCGACTCCCACAAAAAACCCGCCTCGATGATGTCGACTTTCGCATCGACCAATTTATCAATGACGCCCTTGATTACTTCCCTGCCGAATTCTCCCTTATTGATATGACCGCCGTCTCGGAGCGTACAATCCAAAAGCTGAATGTGTTTTTCCTTCGGAGTAACCGAATCATTCATACGAATCATCTCCAACCACTGTCTTGAAATATTTCAGCACACAAAAAAGGAACTCGACGTTCAAGCTCCGCGCTTGAAGCGTCGCAGTCCCCTTTGCATTAATCTTGAGTCACAAAAATTATTTCGGACAACAAATCCTATTGAAGAATATAAACATGCAATCGAAAAGATAAGCCTTACTTCATTTGGCTCAGTCGACCCCCCCCCCCATTTTGGGAACGAGTTGTCTCCGGCGCCTCATTTGCTCCGACAGCATTCAAATCCGGTTTCAAATATCTCGGCGTCGTGAGGAATTTGAGGTTGATTGAATTGGAGAGACGCGACAATACATTTTGCATGCCACGATTTCTTGCGTCAGCCATCGAACCACTGAACGATATCATCATATTACCGTCGATGTAATTCTCTTCAATGTCGTGAGAGTAGCCGTCGAAGCCCGCCAAAAATACGTCCTTCACTCCGCACAAAATCATGAAACGTATCGCCATCATTCCGGCGTTGTCGCTGACATATTCCTCTTCATCGATCAAATTGCTGTAGCTCGTCCTCAAATATGCCTTATCGGAAAAAATATTGGACGTGACAATGCATTTGCCGACACTTTTTTCTTCGAGATTACGATATCGACGTAAATTGCTCAGGAAAATAAAATTCGCATCGACGAAGGGATATTCATGGTTGATGCTTATAACGCACACGTCCTGCAGCTTGGAGAACTCGATAATTTTTTGCTTCTCGTCAAGCGCACTCTGCCCCGGCGCGATCAGCAAAACAGTCTTGCCGCTCAAATAATGTTTCAGAGCCGCCTCATGCTCCAATTGCACTTGACCACGCGACATGTATTGAACATAAAGTGCCTCCGCATAATTTTTGTCGAATGTAAATTTCATCCGATCGTCCATCGACCTCAAAATCTCGTTCATATCCTCGAACGTCAAAGTCTGGCGATCGAATAAATACTTGGCATAGTTCGGATGAGCATTGTTATGCGCCGACAAATAATTCGGCAGCGAATAGCCCCATTGATTGTGCTTGTAAAAATTATTGAGCACTTCATCAATAATATTCAACAACGGGCGCAACTGATAGTTGGTATCTGCATTGTCGTTAAGATATTCGACAAACAGCTCGGTATTGAGATTACCGGCGCCGCGCCCCATTCCGAAAACGGTCGAATCAATGATGATATTTTTTTTGGTGTGAAGATCGACGAGCATCTGCGCATTCGAGTAAGCGAGTTGCATATTATTATGGGCATGAAAACCGACGGCAATACCGCTCTTCAAATTATGTTCGACCACATAAAACAATCGGAGGAGATCCTTGCGTTTCATTACGCCAAAACTGTCGACGATATAAAACGCGTAAGGCTCAAGCGCATTAACCTGCCGAATGAGCTCCAGAAACTCTTCGTCCGAATAGCTCAGAGACACCATCGCCTGAATAAAAAGTTTGTAGCCCTTATCTTTCACACCGCGACAAAACTCAAGCGCAGGTCGCATGTCTTTCTTATGAAAAGCAACTCGAATTCCGTCGGGAACGCCTTTTTCGTAGGGAATCAGCTCATCGAGAGTGTACTCGCCATAATTGATCATCAGGACATACATATTGTCGCTGCGATGCGTCGGTATAATTCCCTTGAGTTCCCTCACGCTGTTAAATCTCGTGATGTCGGATTGATGGTTGATCTTGTTTGTGAGAAAACCGCATTCGATTACATCAATCCCGGCAGTCGCCAGCGCATTAACGATGTTTATAATATTTCGGAGCCCGAATCGCCATTCATTACAATATCCGCCGTCTCGCAGCGTACAATCCAAAACCTTAATGCTCATAAGCACATCTCCGTTTTTTCATTATGTCTCTGACTCTGTGCAAATCATTCAAAGTATCGACGGCAACGGTGTCTGATTGCACTTCGATAAACTGAACTTTATAGCCGTTTTCAATGAACCGAAGAAGTTCTATATCTTCGATTGCCTCAATTTTTGCCTTGCCGAATTTTTTTCCGTAGTCGCAGAAGAATTTCAACGCCTCCGGTCGGAAACCGTAGACGCAAACCTGTTTATAAAAATCGTATTCGATATTGCCTTTGGGATGAGGCGTGGCGGCTCTGGTCAAATAAACGCCGACGCCGTCTTTATTGACGATGACCTTCGGAACGGTCGGATTGATCACATCGACGGGATTACTAATTTTCGTCATGAGGTTGGACACTCGGAGTGTTGAATCATCGTAGAAAGGCAAGATTGCGGCACGTATCGTGGACGACTCGATCAACGGCTCATCGCCCTGAATATTGACGATCAGATCGGCGGGGATTTTTTGAGCGACTTCGCCGACGCGATCGGTGCCGGTCGGATGCTCGGATGAAGTCATAACGACGTTCATCGACAATTGATCACATACCTCTTTAATGCGCTCGTCGTCGGTGGCAACGTACACCTCGGAGAATTCTTCTACCTTCAATGCCTGTTGATACACCCACCAAATCATGGGCTTGCCGCAGATATCGACCAGGGGTTTGCCGGGAAATCTCGAGGATTTATATCTTGCCGGAATTACCGCTATTATTTTCATTTTGCCTGCTCCTCTCATCAATCACGCAACATTTTCAAGTAGCATGATTGGTGATCGGAGTCTGTTCAAATTTTCATACCCCCCCGTGAATGTTTTATTGTTTATGAAGTACTCGCGCACGCGTTCCAAATCTTTTAAGGTATCGACTGACATTGGGTGAGTGTCTATCGCGACTGTTTTTATGATTTTGTGTCTTTCGAGCAATCTCAAAAGCTCTATTTCTTCCGCACGCTCGACATTACTCGGCGCATTGTTCATGAAGAAATCGAGCGCCGTTTTTTTCATTGCATAACAGCCGACGTTTTTGTAATAATGGAAGCCAAGTGCAGCTTTCGGATAAGGAATTGGCATGCGCGACATGAAGATCAATTCGCCGTCATCGTTCAGCGCCAACTTGATCGTCGTTGTGTTTACCACATCAACGGGAAATTCAAATTCCTCGACTAGCATAAATGCGTCGGCATCGGGCGAAGTTTTTATTTTATCGACGAGTAGTTTTTCATCCCGAGCAGTCAGCATCGGTTCGTCGCCCATTATGATCACGTAAAAGTCTGCGAAAATTTTTTGAGCGACCTCCGCAACGCGATCGGTGCCTGTAGGATGCTCGGATGAAGTCATAACGACGTTCATCGACAATTGATCACATACCTCTTTAATGCGCTCGTCGTCGGTGGCAACGTACACCTCGGAGAATTCTTCTACCTTCAATGCCTGTTGATACACCCACCAAATCATGGGCTTGCCGCAGATATCGACCAGGGGCTTACCGGGAAATCTCGAAGATTTATATCTTGCCGGAATTACCGCTATTATTTTCATTTTGCTCTCCTCCTATCGTTTACGCTGCATGCTCATGCAGCCTCTCCGGTGGACGAGACACAAAATAAAAATCTTGTCCACTTCACATATGTAGGGGTGTAAACCGATTCGCCGCCCTAATTCATGAAACATCTGACTGGTGAACACAAAACAGCCGATAGTCTCTTTGTATAGGACGGGCAAATCTTGTGAGCGCGGAATATTGACGGGATCAAAGCCTAAAGGTTTGCCGTCTCGCCACAAAAATTCTTGCATTTTGGAGGCAGAAAATGCGGAGTCATATTCGCCGCTCGCAACTGCATCAATACATTTTTTTACTGTATCAGCTCTCAAAAACGGACTCGTGACATGAGATAAAACCACTATATCCGCATCAACATCGGTCAAAAACGCCCTGATGATGTCGCCGCATAAAGTTTCGGGAGTATCCAACGACTCACTCCGTCGCAAAAATTTAACTCGACCTGTCAAATATTCTTTGATCGCCGGATTGCTGCAGTAGCAATAAATCTCCGCGATTTCTTTGATGCTCGACAAGGTTTGAAAAACAAGATGCGCCATCGGAGTGCCATCATCAAATCTCTGTAAGTTTTTATTGGGCATGCGCTCGTTGTTAAGTTTGACGGGAACATAAGAAACAATCTTCATAATAACACCTCCTTTCTCTATCCGGAAGATCACTGCCCAAGCAGTATATTAAAGCGAAAGAATATTGTCAAGCAC
The DNA here is from genome assembly GCA_937915885.1 of uncultured Selenomonadales bacterium. Classification (GTDB taxonomy): domain Bacteria; phylum Bacillota; class Negativicutes; order Selenomonadales; family Selenomonadaceae; genus Quinella. Next base: position 15,972 of record CALGGP010000354.1, read on the forward strand.
GTCTAAGGCAGCTCGATTATTCGGTGCGTCTGCGGAATGATCCGCACGTCCGATAATATTTTCAACGCCATCGATTGATATTTTAATAAGTCCGCCGCTCGCACCGCGCGGATATTTTTTTTGACGACCGTCACCGGCTGCATCACCAATAAAATTTCTTTCGACACGCCCGCAATCATTTCGACCGCCGATAAAAATTCTTCCTCCGTCGTTTCGCCGTCCACTACGATTTTGACGTATAAATCCTTCCGTCGAGCGATCTCTAAAAACCGTCGGTGAGCGTCGAATAAATTTTTTCCGATCACGCGCGGTAACTTTATATCCATGCTCACTATGTCAATCACATCGATCACTCGCTCGAGCTCCGCCGCCATCGTCCCGTTCGTCTCCAAAAATATTTTTACGCCCGATAATTCCTCCGCCAACGCTCGTATCACATCGACATGTAAAAGCGGCTCCCCGCCCGTCAAACTGATTGAATGTATCGGCGCCTCCGACATCATTTTTTTGATCTCATCAATCAGCTTTTCGATCGAAATTTGATCTCGACAGCTAAAATCCGTGTCGCAATACGCGCATCGAAGATTGCAATCCGCCAATCGCACAAAAATTTGTCGGCAGCCCACGTATTTGCCCTCGCCCTGCACCGACGTAAATATTTCCACCAACGGCACCGTCAAGCCCATCACTCCTTCGCGACGAACGATCGAATCCGCGCGGCTCGAGCCAAACACTTTCGCGCAAACCTCGGATTGCTCATCGGATCATTGATCGTCAAGCCCACACACGACACCGCCGGTTGACGCCCACGATTCGCTACGTAATTCAAATAGTATTCAATCTGAGGCTCGTCCTCGCCGCTCGTGTAATGCACCCCGCACTCCTGCCGGTACGGATCAACCTTGAAAAAAAACTCGTCCATCAGCATCGACAGATCAATTTTTTTCGGATTGAATTCAACCTCTAAACCGTCAAGCCCGTCGTCAATCAGCCCCGTCGTCACTCCGATCACGCCGACCACGCCAGAAAAAATTTCCTTCAACCTTTGACCGTCGCCGCCGCTGAAATAAATTTTCTTCGTATACATTTTCATCACTCCTCAATCGATTATACAACGCCCGCGATTTTTTTCAACGCCATTGTTGACGCCGCCCGCGTTTTTGCTACAATATCGACTGCAAAGGAGTGTGATCCGATTGATAATATTGGCATCGGGCTCGCCGCGACGGCACGAGCTGCTCAAAAAAATTTGCCCCGACTTCAAAATCGAACCCAGCGACGCATCAGAGGAAGTCAAAGCCTCAACGCCGATCGAGTTGGCAGTCGAGAACGCGCGATTGAAGGCGGAGGCGGTCGCAAAAAAATTTCCGTCGGACGTGGTGATCGGCGCCGATACGATCGTCGAGCTCGACGGAAAAATTTTATTGAAGCCCGTCGATGCGGACGACGCTCGTAAAATGCTCCGTCGATTATCCGCTCGAGAACACCGAGTGATCACGGGCGTTGCGATCGTCAAGGGCGCTCGAGTGTTGACCGCGCACGAGATCACCAAAGTTTATTTCGGAGAGATGAGCGACGAAGAAATTGCGTCGTATGTGGCGACGGGCGAGCCCATGGATAAGTCGGGTTCGTATGCACTGCAGGGCGGCGCCGCTCCTTTCATCAAAAAAATCGACGGCGATTGGTCGAACGTCGTCGGGCTGCCGCTCTATCGATTGAGAACGCTTTTAAAACAGTGGGAGACGACGGAATGAGTGAGCAGGTGCCGCAGGCTAATATCATGGATGAGTCGGGCTCCTATTCATTGCAGGGTGGCGCCGCTCCTTTCATCAAAAAAATCGACGGCGATTGGTCAAACGTCGTCGGGCTGCCGCTCTATCGATTGAGAACGCTTTTAAAACAGTGGGAGGCGTCGAAAAATGAGTGAGCAGGTGCCGCAGGAATTGATTGCGGAGATCAAACAATTCATCGTTGAAAATCTCGAGTACGAAACGGGCGAGCCGCTGTTCTCACGACGAGATCTTTTCGCTGATGCCGCCGTAAGTTTCGGGGCGGCTCCGACGTTTGCGCTCGCGGGCGCGTTCGGATTGAAGGAGCTGATATCCAAGCGCGAGAGAAGTTTTTCGGACGAGTTGAATGAGCTGGTCAAACGAAGCGGACGTAAACCGTCGGAAATATATAATCGGGCGCTGATCAATCGGCAATTGTACTCGAAAATCGTCGGCAACCCGAATTATCGCCCCAAAAAAATAACGGTACTGGCGTTGGCAATCGCGTTGGAGTTGACGCTCGAGCAGACGAAGGCGTTCATCGCGAAGGCGGGCTATGCGTTGACGCGCGCGTCGGTGACAGACCTCGTCGTCGAGTTCTTCATCAATCGAAAAATGTACAACGTGATGATGATCAACGAAGTGCTGCACGAACTTGACGAGCCGATCCTCGGGAGCGCGGTGCGGGAGGGACGAGACGATGTATGAATTGACGGTGCACGGCGAATTTGAGTCGGCGCATCGGATCGTCGGCTACGAGGGCAAATGCCGTCGACTGCACGGGCATAACTGGTCGGTTGAGGCGGTCGTCAAAGGGCGCGAGCTCGATCGGTTGGGAATGCTGATCGATTTCAAAGTGTTGAAGGCGGCGTTGAGCGCGGTGCTCGACGAATTTGATCATCAGTATTTGAATGAACTGCCGGCGTTTGCGACGATGAATCCGACGGCGGAGAATTTAGCGCGGGTGATTTTCGAGCGAATGTCGGCGTCGGCGGTGTTCGAGGGAAGCTCCGCGCGGATGTCGGCGATAAAAATATTCGAGACGCCTCGATCCTGTGTAACATACACGCCCGACGATTGATTGACTAAAAAAGTTTTCAATTATATAATCTCACGGTCGAAATTTTTTTGATCCCGTCGACAGTTTGAAAGGGGCGCCGTCGACGCTCCCACCCACGAACGACGGCGCCCAACGGAGTTAGAGGTTCCCACCCGCGTCGGCGGCGCCCCGCCATGCTCGGCAACGCAGTTGCCAAAGGGTGGGTGGG